>OMUD01000277.1 GCA_900314125.1 uncultured Prevotellaceae bacterium
GTGTGGCATCCTTCTCTGTAAAGAAGAGCGTGATGAGCCTTGCGTATAGCGAGAATAAGAAGCTGTCAAGGGCGATTAAGATGAATAAGCAATATGTTTTTGACCAATTGTATAAAACGAGGAATTATAATTTGTGTGCAATGTAAGAGGATGACTGAGGCCATCACTCTATGAGTGGAAAAAAACTGAATACAGAACCTAAAAAAAATAATCTGATGAAACTACAAGAATTTGAACCGCTCATTCCTGCGGAACTCGAGCCGGTCGAGGTTACCCTTCGCCATGGGGAAGTAACCAGGTGCTTACTGAGGAGAAAAGAAGACGAAGCTCGTTTCATTATCGACGCAAAAGGAAAGGCATCACGCTTCGAACCCAAGATCAAACGGTTCCTGCCTGAGCCACAGTACGACCTGAAGAAATAAAGAGCCATGGTGTCAATACAGGACTTATATGCAGCGAGCAACGCAGGGCTCGATATCATCCTCCTGTGCGTCACTGACCCCTCCAAGGTCCGCGACGCAATACAGGCGGGGAAGAAATTTGCCCTGCGCGACGAGCGGACACCATCCAGCTCGGCTCGACAATACAATGGAGTGTGGAAGGTGACGGATTTCGGCGACACAGGACATGCTGAGTCGCCAATCGACCTCTATATGCGCATCAATGGCATACAGTCTTTCCCCGAGGCCGTGGCACGACTGGCGCAGATCTACAACCTTACCGACGAGCTCCGGGCGGAAGTCAACAAGCCGCATGTGGAGAAGAAGCCGGCTAACATCGACCAGGAGGAGGGCAAGAAATACTTCGAGTTCAACGAAGCTTTCTCGGATGAAGAACTGAAGATCCTCGGGCCGAACGTCCGGCAGGAGACATGCGACGCGCTGCACTGGCACTCCGTCAAGTGGGTGTGCGACATCAAGAACAGGGATGCTACCTACAAGTACTCCAACGACAAGTACCCCATTTTCATGCGGGAGTGCCTCGTCAGCAAGGAGTCCGACGGAAAGCCGGAACGTAAGTTCTACAAGATCTACGAGCCGCTCAACACGCAGAAGCAATGGCGCTTCCAGTACACGCCAAAGGGCGAGAAACCACGCAGCTACATCAATGGGCTTGCGGAACTGACGGAGGAGTACGAGCGGTACAACAGCGAAGAGGAGGCGCTCTTCTTCCAGGATCCGCGCAACGAGGGAAAACCCTACAAGCAGAAGAAGCTGGAGTGTGCGGTCATCTGCTCCGGAGAGCGCGACGCTCTATGCATAAGGGCTCTCGGCTACTTCCCGCTCTGGTTCAACAGCGAGACATACCGCGTGTCAGATGATGAGATGTGGGAGATTCGACGGCGCGTCGAGACCATCTACAACATCCCGGACATCGACTCCACCGGAGTGCTGAAGGGTACGGAGATGGCCATCGAACACATCAACATTCACACCATCTGGCTGCCGGAATGGCTCAAGTCCTACCGCGACCGACGTGGCAAGCCGAAGAAGGATTTCCGCGACTGGAGCGAGCTCCGGCCAAGGAAGGCGGACTTCAAGAACCTTCTCCAGCTTGCCAAGCCGGCAAAGTTCTGGGTGGAGTACTACAACGAGAAGAAAGGCAACTACCAGTACGAGATCGATTCCGACTGCATGCGCTATTTCCTCACGCTGCATGGGTTCTACGCACTGCACGATGACAACATCACCGAGCCTCACTTCATAAGGGTTCAGAACAACATCGTGCGAAACGTCACAAAAAAGGACATATACAACTACGTCATCAAGTGGGCGGAGGAGCAGTTCCTGCCACGCGACGTGCGCAACCTCATCCTCAATTCACCACGTATCTCAAATGGTGTCATCGCCAACCTCCGGGAAATCACACTTGACTTCGACAAGGCTGACCAGCATTCGCAGTTCTTCTTCTTCAAGAACATCACGTGCCGCGTCACTGCAGACGGCATCGAGGCGTTCCAGGGACGCACGGCGTCCATCGACAAGTATGTGTGGGAGGAGAATGTCATTCCGCACCACATCAAGATTAACGAGAATGCCTTCGAGATAACATCCAGCGAGCACGATGGAACATGGGACTTCGATATTCAAGTCAAGTCCTGCAGGTCGAATTTCTTCCGCTACCTCATCAACTCCAGCCGGATGTACTGGCGAAAAGAGCTCGAGGAACTCACGGAGACAATGCCCACACAAGAGGCGGAGAAATATAAGAGGGATCACCATTTCTCCATCGACGGGCCGCTGCTCTCTCCGGAGGAAATCGAGGAGCAGAAGCGCAACCTCATCAACAAGATCTTCGCCGTCGGGTACTACCTACACAACTACAAGTCCATGTCGAAGGCCTGGGCGCTCTTCTCCATGGACAACAAGGTGGCTGAAGACGGAGAATGTAACGGACGAACAGGAAAGTCCTTCCTCTTCAAGGTGCTCTCCTATTTCGGTAAGACGGTCAAGCTCTCAGGACGCAATCCCAAGCTCATGGACAACCCACACGTCTTCGACCAGGTTACTGAGCATACCGACTACCTGCTCATCGACGACTGCGACAAATACCTCCACACGGGGGTGTTTTACGACATCATCACGTCAGACATGACGGTCAACCCCAAGAACAACCAGTCATACACCATCCCGTTCGAGAAGTCACCGAAGATTGCATTCACCACCAACTACGTGCCGGCGAACTTCGATCCGTCAACAGAGGCTCGTCTGCTCTACCTCGCCTATTCCGACTACTACCATCAGAAAACTGAGGACAACGAATACTTGGAGACTCGATCCATACGCGACGACTTCGGCAAGGAGCTTTTTGCGAAAGACTATTCCGAGGAGGAGTGGAGCGACGACTGCAATTTCATCATGCAGTGCTGCAGGTTCTACCTCTCAGTGGCCAACAAGAACATCAAGATTCAGCCGCCGATGAAGAACATCGTCAAGAGGAAGCTCATCAGCGACATGGTGGTCGGATTCGAAGAATGGGCGACCGCATACTTCTCGCACGACAACCTCAACCGCTTCATCGAGAAGGACGAAGCGATGAAGGATTTCATGGCTGGGTACAACCTCAAATCACTGACTTCTCAGCGATTCACAAAAGCGCTGCGGGCATACGCTCTGCTCAACGAATCAAGGCTACAGCTCAACCCACCGGAACTTTGCAACGCTGGCGACCGAATCATACGGAAAAACGCAGACAACCAAGCGAAAATCATGATATACATGCGCGACCTGAAGAACTACAAGCCGGAGGCCGACTTCGTGCCAGACGAGCAGCCTTTCTGAAGAATTGCCGGCAGCTGAATATATCGAAAATAATATGCTGATATGAAAGAAATAGATTTAATGCGACTATATAACAGAGTGCTTAACACATTCGGTATAGTCAACCAAACATTCATGCTGGTAGAAGAATGCGCTGAGTTGCTTAACGCCGTGGCGAAGATGAAACGAGGCAGGGCAGGAAAGGAAGATATAATCAAGGACTTGCAGACGTGTCAATTATGGTCGAGCAAATGGCATTCTTCTATGGTTGGGAAGATTATAAAGAAGAAAAAGAAAGGAAGCTGACAAGGCTTGAAGATAGAATCAATCACCACACGAAGAAAGGAGGTGATGTATGAATTACGAAGCTATATTCCCCACACACAAATCTCAATACGACCAGCTCTGGGAAAACGATCCGGTCTTCCGTGAAGTATCTAAGAAGGTATATCGCTATCTTGACCGCCTGCCACCTGGACGTCAGCTCTGCTTCCACAGTTACTCAGGCGACAAGCTTAAATACATCATATACACCTGCTGGGCATACTATTGGGAACCGCCACACCCAGAGCACTGGACATTCGCACCCGACTTCTCCGCATTCCGGCATCACCGGAACTGACACCTTCAGCGAGGGTCACTGTTGACCTGGCCATTCAAAAATCAAACGCAAAAGCGACGCATTCACACACCTGGATGCGTCGCTTTTTGCGTGCAGTACATTTTGACCAATCCGCCACTCGGCGGTTTTGCTCCTCCCCCTCCTTCATCCTTTTTTGTCCGAAAATTTTGTAACTTTGTAACTCGAATTAGCAAGAGAAGATAATTAACTGAAAATCAATAAGAAAAAAGGGGTGAATTTGGTTACAAAATGGTTACAAACTGGTTACAAACATTTTGTAACTTTGTAACCAAGCACAAATCAGAGCATTCAGAATCGTCTGGTTACAAAATTTCTCAGCGGTTACAAACTGGTTACAAAACTTTTTGTAACTTGTAACTTTCTCAATTACAATGTGTTTTACCCTACAGGTTACAAAGTTACAAAGTTATAGAAATTTCTGACGAAATACAGAGAACGAAGAAAAAACAAAAAATACGTCTTGCAAGATTTGAGTACAAAATGAACAATTTTGTAGGAATTTACTTGATAAATTGAACAAAAATGAGTAAATTTGTAAGTATAACCGACATCATCATGTATACCGTTTTCATCACTCTCGAACCATACCTGGCTCAATGGCTCATTCACCAGACAGGGGGGCAAAAGCTAATTCGAATGAAGAAAGGAAGTGTGGAGAATGCTGTGCTGCAGCTGCTCGTCACAAAACCGCCGAAGGATAAGGACTGGAGACCACAGCTGAAGCCGGAGCCGGGACAGGTGGAAATTGTGCTTCCATATAATCACTTCAAAAACATCAGGTATAATTTCTATCTGCCCAAAAAAGCGGAATTACTGCTGCATACAATTCTTCGGAACAGATTCAAGGTGCAGCTCTGGAATGATCTCCACAAAGTGAGCAATCTCAACAAGCAAAAAGACGTGATGATTTCTAAATGGATGGAGGATCACGGAATCGAAGACAACGACAGGAACTGGAATACCATCGCGAAAATTTTGCAACGAACAAAAAAAATATACAAAAACTCAACCACTTAAAAAGCGAATTGTCCACCTGATTATCTGATAATCATAATAATAATCCTAAAAATCATGCAGTCATTACCTAGTATCATAAGAATTTTTACAGTTCCATGCAGCCAGCTCATACCGAACATCATGGAAAAATATCTCGCAGGAGTGCCGGTGGGAATCTATCTGCTGACTAATGAGATAGAGCAGTACGGAACTGGTTCCTGCACAGCAGAGACGTCCATCGAGGAGGGCTCACTTATAGAGAAGACGACGCTTCAGTTCGAGACAACTCAGCAGCTGGAGAACGCAGAACATCTGGCATTCGTCATCTTGGATGCCAACCTGCAGTATTACATCATTGGAGTAAGGGAGAAGCCGTATCCTCTCGTGGAGGTAAGAAAGGATATCAGTCCGGAAGCTAATGTCAGCACAGTCAAGGTGACGCTGACAAGACGGAAATCACTAATACCGTGCAGCGTCTGAAAAATATGTCTTTTTCGGCACTTTTTTAAATAGGTACATTTGCAAGCATCGAAAAGAACATAAGAATTCACTTATTTTACTTTATGAGCAAAAAGTATCAAATGCACCTCAGGGGATATGTCGGCGGATGGGATTTCGACGCCGAATATGTCGATTATATCCTCAATAAATACAAGGATCAGCCGGTGAACGTGCTCATCGACTCGCTCGGTGGCGAACTTGCCACTGCACTCTCCATCGTCGCATCATTCAGACGCCATGGCAATGTCCACGTGCACTTCGTAGGAATGAACGCATCAGCTGCCACCATCGCGTCCATGGGAGCGAAACGCATCACCATGGACGCGTCAGCCATGTATCTGGTCCACAAATGTTCTGTGGAGTTCATCAAGTGGGCATCGGCTAACTCAGACAAACTCGCTGAGATAATCAAGGAGGCAGAGCAGAAGAAGACCGACTTAGAGAAAATGGATCTGAATGTGGCGCAGCTCTATGCTTCCAAGTGCAAGAAGAAGACGGAGGATCTTCTCGCATTGATGAAGAAAGGGGGATGGCTCACGGCGCAGGAGGCAATGGAATATGGTTTCGTGGACGAAATCACTTCCTTCGATGAGGATGAGGCACCGATCATCACGGACAGCATTGCCGCTGACATGATGGCTTCGGGTATTCCAGTTCCATCCTCTTTCATCCATAACGAGGAACAGCATACTGGCTTGTTCACTCGATTTGTTGAGTCGCTGACTCGTTTCTTCTCTTCCGAAAACAAAAATCAAAATAACAACAATCCTAACAACGAGACAGAAATGAAAAATCAAACAACAACAACAAATGAAGCTCAGGAGCAGCAGACGGAGACTCAGGAGCAGCAGACGGAGACTCAGGAGCAGCAGACGGAAGCTCAGGAGCAGCAGACGGAAGCTCAGGAGCAGCAGACGGAAGTCGAAGCGTTGAGAAGAGAAAACGAAACACTCAAAGCTGAAATCAAGGCACTGAGAGATGCTCCAGGAGACAAGACCAAGAAGGTCGTCGAGGCGAACAAGACGACAAAGGAGGACAACGCTTACGCGCAATACGTCAACACGGAGAATAATGCCAGAGACCTTTACAACGCCATCAAGAGATAAGCGTTGAAAAGGGCTCGCTTAAATCGAAACTAAAAACTAAAAATCATATAATATGGCCGGAAAAATCAATTTTACACTAGAGCAATTTCAGGAGGCCGCTCACAAGTTCCGCCCGGAACTCCTTCGGCTTCCAATCATCACACTCAGAGACCACTCTCTTAAGTTTTTCACCGAACGTCCGGGTATCAGATACAAGGAGTCTGTAGGTACCATCGATGCAGATGTCGAGCTCGCGCCATACAAGGCTTCTCGCCGTCATGATCTCAATCCGGATCTCATTCACCGGACGCTGGAGACGTTCCTCGGAGCGGCGGTCGAGGATTTCGAACCGAACGCTACCATCTCCACTCTCCTCGGTATTACCGGAGATACTAAGGGCGAAGGACAGTTCAGACAGCCGTCTGCAATTGCTGCGCTTTCCCTCATCGCTCAGAAGATCGGAGAAAAACTCAACCAGAACTTGTTCAAGGCTGCCAGAAGCGAAAATGGTAACACTACCGAAGAGCTCTTCAACGGATTTGACACCATCACGCAGGCAGAAATCACTGCGAACAATATCTCAACGGCGAAGGGCAACCTCATCGAGCTTTCTGAGCCGATCACCAAGACCAACGCCTACGACCTGCTCACGGAGGAGGTGCTTTACAAGCTCACAGATGAGATGAGAGCTCAGGAACTCTACATCTACTGTGCACAGTCTATCAAGGACAAGTACGACCAGGCGTACTTCGCCACGCACGGACATGTGCCGTTCTACCAGAACTACACCCAGAACGTGCTCGAGGGCAGCGAAGGCAAAATCAAGTTCGTGCCGCTCGTCGGCAAGGCCGGCTCTGAATTCATCCACATCTCGAACAAGAGCAACATGCTCGTCGGCTACGACCAGATGG
Source organism: uncultured Prevotellaceae bacterium (assembly GCA_900314125.1). GTDB lineage: Bacteria > Bacteroidota > Bacteroidia > Bacteroidales > Bacteroidaceae > UBA3839. Next base: position 7,397 of record OMUD01000277.1, read on the forward strand.
GAGATATGGAGTCCGTCTCCATCGAGAAGTACGCACCGTTCATCCTCACGTTCGTCATGACGATGTTCTTCGGAACTCAATTCGAGTCAATCAGCCCTAAGCGTCTCCAGGTCGTTAAGCTCGCGGCTTCGAACACTGGAGGTCAGAACACTGGAGGTGAGAACACTGGAAGCTAACTTCGCACAAGATAGAGATGCCCCTACGGGTGTCTCTATCTAAATCCCATCTGCTTGAAAATAAATTTCAAATTTTTAAATCAAAACTCAATATGCAAAATTGCACGAATATTCAGAAGTCGCTTGACTGGTGTCTCGGAACTCCGGAGCTGCCTGGTATCAAGCGCAAAATCTACTATATCGCCAAGTCACAGATCGCGAAGTGGCCAAAGTACGATAGAGACGATCTCGGACGAGTGAAGTCTGCGACGTTGATAGGATCATTCACTCTCGTGGCTGATGCCACTTGGAAGTTCATCGTCATACTGGCTGACAAATCTCAGCTCACATCGGAAGCACAGGGCGAGGTACCGTCACAGACGCAGCTCAACAAGCTCGTGGCTGTGCATCCTGGAGTGGGACCAGAGGCGTCTGCAGCTGCTGCATACCTCAACAATGGTGACAACGTGTTCGTCGTTGAGGACATGAAAGGTAAATTCCGGGTTGTGGGTTCGGAGAAGTGGCCAGTCAAATCCACTGTGGCGCAGGACAACGGACAGGGAGCTACCGGCACCACTTCCACCACCATCAACGTGGAAGCTACGGACGAAGTTCCATCCCCATTCTATGTCGGTACACTCACCACAGAGGAAGGTGATATCGACTGCTCCGGTGAGGAAGACGATGAAACCCCAGCAGGCGGCGAAACCCCAGCTGGCTGATTCCTCTATTCTTGAATTAGTGCGTATTTTTTGCCAGAACCCCGGTATGCCTGCATATCGGGGTTCTGTGAAAAGAGATGATGGCAGAGGAAATCATTACAGTTCCGGAATTGGAGGATGTCTGTGCTCAGATTGAAGTGCCGGAAATCACGGAGCTCTCGGTCTCGGAACAGAGAGAGGTGAAGGATATATTCAGTCTGAAACAGCGCAAGGCATGGGATAAGACCATGGAGGCTCGCTGCGACTTCCATTACAGGCTAAGGCTCACGAGACGTGCAGACACAAACTTCGTTTCCATCTGGCAGAAGTCTGTTTTCGGACGAACACTCACGGACATCAAGGGTGATGACAGCATGATACCGTTCTTCGCTGAAAATATCTCACCGGTCATTAAGGAGATGATCGGACCGAACATCAGCAAGGGGTCATGGGCTGTAGTTACTACACCCATGCGAAGGCATACGGAACACAATTTCGCTTCGCTCATTTCGGAAAGGATTGCAGACACGCTGCGCATTCCTTTCTATTACGATTGTGCAAGGTGCCGGAACAGACAGCGGGTGGGTGCGGTGTTTACACCGAATAACATACCAGCGCAGCAGAACATCATCGTCTTCGACGATTTCGTCACTACAGGATCAACTCTCCATGGAATGAAAGAGCTGCTGTGGCAGCTGGGGAAAAATTGCTGTTTCTTCGCCGGAATAAACAACGCTATGTAAGTGTATGATTAAAGTTTTTTTCTAAAAAACTCAACCACTTAAAAACGTTTTTGTCCACCTATGGAAGTCTATTTCAATAAGCCTCAATTATTGACGCAACTTATCGGTGCGAATATATCAGTCATCGTGGCTGGGCGTCGTACTGGCAAGACGGACAGCATAGCCGCTCCGTTTGTCCTCCGCAACATGCAGCGCATGCCTGGCTCCACTGGAGGCATAGTTGTCCCCACTTTCAAACATGGTCTTACCAACACCCTCCCAGGGCTGTTCGCCGCTTGGAAACGCTGGGGATATATCCGTGGCATCCATTACGTCATCGGACGTAAGCCACCACGGACTTTCGCCAAGCCTATCATCGAGCCGGCAGAGTATGAGCACGTCATATCATTCTATAACGGCTCATGCGCTGTTATCATCAGTCAGGACCGCCCGGGCTCATCGAACTCGCTCACGCTGTCCTGGCTGCTCATCGACGAGGCGAAGTTTATTAACTACAACAAGCTTAAGGATGAGACTCTTCCTGCCAATGGTGGAATCAAGACATACTTCGGAAAGCATTCCTGCAACCACTCTATTATGATTCTGTCGGACATGCCGCAGACGAAGAAAGGATCCTGGTTCCTCCACTACAAGGACAAGATGGACAAGGAGGTCATTGCGGCAATCGAATCGCTGGTGCTCAGCATCTGGAAGATGAGGGAGAAAATCCGGAAAATCAAGGAAAGCGGAAAAAAACCGAGCAAGCAGTATTACTACAGAATGAGGAGAATGGACCGGCAACTCAACCAACTACGGTCTGTGGCTACCTATTATAAGGAGTACAGCTCCATCGAAAACCTGCAGCTGCTCGGCGAAAACTACATCCGGCAGATGAAGCGCGACCTCACGCCTCTTACGTTCCAAACCTCTATCCTTTGTCAGAGGATCGGAATCGCAAAGGACGGATTCTACTCATCCATGAGAGAGAAGCATAAATACGACGCATCAGATTTCGATTACCTCGACTCTGTGGGGTATGACAAGATCTTGGATGAATATGAGGAAGGTCGGAAGGCCTCAGATCTCAACACTATACTGGATAGTAGGGCTGACCGGGATTGCAATCCGAATGCTCCCATTTGCATCGGAATGGACTATAATGCCAACATCAACTGGATTGTCGCGGCGCAACCGGTAGGTCGAAGGTGTAATATAATCAAGTCGTTTTATGTGAAGTTCGAACGTAAGCTGCCTGCAGTCATAGATGATTTCTGCAGGT
>OMUD01000205.1 GCA_900314125.1 uncultured Prevotellaceae bacterium
GTCTAAAGTCTAACGTCTAAAGTCTAAATCGCTTTATCACCTCACCATTATCTTCTTCGTGTTCTGGCTTTCGCCATTCGTGGCCTTAATCACATACACGCCCTTCTGGAGCTCGATGGTGTAGTCTGCAAAGCCTGGATTTTCCTCGAAGATCAGCCTTCCGCCCATGTCGTAAACCCAAACATGGGTCAACGGCTCGCCAGAAGTAGAAATCACTTTCGCACCAACTGCATGAGGCTGAATCTGGATGTCACATTCGGCTTTTGCCGACTCTGTCATTTCCGTCACGATGAAGAAGCGGTTCTGGGTGGAGCCTGGCACGCGCACCTTCACACCGCTCTTCAGCGGAGTGAGCGTCTGCAGGTATGCGTCGTAGAGCTGCAAGTCCTCACCCACGTTCTCCACGCCCTCAAACGTCAGGATGGCTGGCTCGGTGCTGTTGCTCTCGATGCCGATTGGCAGCACCTTGAAGTCGTGCAGGCGGTTGATGCTTGTGGCGAGACGGCCGGTCAGCGTATAGACCACAGGAATGTCGCTCGATATCTGATCCACCACGAATGTCTCCAAATCCTCAGATTCCTTGAACTGGTTGCTTGCATCGTCACCAACCTCCACGCGGGCCTCACTCCAGTTGCCGTCACGCTCGGCATAGATGCTCAGATGGCGGCGAGGGGCAGGAGATGGATCTGGGGATGGTTCTGGCGATGGCTCTGGAATTTCGCGGCCTGTCGTCATCATGTCTGTCGTGAACTTCAGCGTCAGTTCGTTGGTGGTCGGATTGAGCGACTTCACGAAGAACGCATAGCGGGCAGGGATGATGTTCTTGCCTTGGAATTCATTGTTGCTGTCTTTGATGCCGCGGAAGCCCATGTCGGTCCATGTCCAGCTCCTGTTGTATTTCGTCACGTAGTCGTTGGTGAGCGTGGCATCAGGAAGGGCTGCGTCTTCCTCGTTTGTCAATGTCAGGTAGTAAGGTTCCACCACCGTGGCGTTCTCTGTGAAGAACTTCTCCATGTCAAGTCCGCAGATGAATGGGTTGGCCACGAGGAAGAAGCCCACACCGCCCTGACCTTCGTTCTTCAAGGTCACGGTGTATTCGGTTGCGGAGGTCGATGGAGCCAACTCGTCGGAGCGCAGACGGCCACGGTTCGGAAGCGACACGGTGTTCTCTGCGGTCTTGCCGGTTATAGAAGCTGGCCACTCACGGCCGTCTTCCACAAACACGCGCACACGGGCGCTTACTTGATACTTCTTCGTCCAGTCCCAGATGTCGTAGTAGTAATCGTCTTTCGGCAGACGGAATAGGGTAGGGACTGAATCGTCGTTATGGCCCCATGGGGTATCGGTGTTAGGTGTGTCAAGACCGCCTTTCAGGTTGTTGATTGGCATCACGCTGAAACCACTGCCGCTGAAAGGAACCGTGTGGTCGTTATATACACCGCTCCAGGTGCCTTTCACCGCCACGTTTGCCTTACTGTTGCCCATCGGCTTGTAGGTCAGACGCTGCAGGTAAGAATCGGCATTCTGTTCGCCTTCCCACCATTCGTAGTCTCTTTCTGGATGCTCTGGGTCGTCGGTGCCCCAGTGGCCTTCACCAGCGGAACCTGTGTTAGGGTCGTCCTGGTCACCGTCGGCGGCGCTCCATGTTGCACCACGCTCGTAGAGCACTGCCTTAGCCTTGTCCCATGCCCGCTGATACACAGCTGGGGCAAATCGGTCGTAGCGGTAGGTGGTGCCGTTGATGGTCGGTGGGGTGTCGAAATCAATGTCCTCAAAGTAGGTGGTCTCCTGACGGGCACTGTAAGTCGGTGCGTACCATTCGCCCGAAAGCATGTCTTTCAGAGGGGATCCGAGCAGGTGCCACTGGTTCTTCTTCAGGGAATATTCCACCCACGCCTTCTCATAATTCAAATAGTGGGAATTCACCAACTCAGTCTCTGGCTGGAACGCAATCTTGCCGCACACGTTGGTGTTGTAGAGCTCGGTCACCATGTCGCCGTCTGCTGCCACCTTGCCTGCATTCTCTGGCAGGGCGGCAATCTCGTCGTTCCATTCATGACACTGGAAGTCATAGCGGATCATCGGCGAGGAGGTCTCACGCAAGGCAGGGAAGCCGGTCAGGTTGCCGGAACCATCCTTTTCGTCACCGTCGTCATAGAGTATAGGCGCTGGAGCCGTCTCTGTCGTCATCATCAGGATGTTTGTGCAGTAGAGTGGGGCGAAGCCTTGACGGCGCTCGCGGTCACGGTCATTCACGTAGTTCACGTCGTTCGTCATGTATTTGGTCTCCGTAGCCGTGTTCTTCAGCGTCATGCCGTTGCCGGCATAAAGCTCGTCGTAGTCGGCGCGGCGCCAGTTCTCGTCATTACTCCAATCTGTGTTCTCGGCGCTGCCGGTCCACACCTCGTAGTCAGGAACGATCTTGATCACCAAATCCACGGTGCCCTCACATTGCAGCGAGGAGGTGGCTTCGTTGGAGAACAGCTCGGTGAAGTACATACGCAGCGTGTAGCTGTAGCCCTCGCGAACCAGGAAGTCTTTAGAGAAGTGGATTTTGGCCAGACGATTTTCGTAGGTGTTGTTCTCCGTCATACCTTTAAGGTAGTCAATCGTTCCCACCTTAGGAGGAAGCATGTTGTTCATGCCTTGAAGGATATAGTCGTACATGATGGAGTCGGTGGTGTTGGCCAGCAGCACCACGTCGGCTTCTGGAGTGCCGATTTTCCGCACACCGATGGCGCCTTCGGTCTCCACATGCACGCCACGCAATGGCACGTGCAGCAAACTGTAAACACCGTCACCATGGTCGCGCACCTTCTCAAACTGGCTCTTGGCGATACGCACACTCAAGGTGCCGAGGTTGATAGGGTAGGTCTTGTCGCTGAAGCCTTCACGAACGGTTGGGGCACTGCCCAGCACCTTGATCTTGAACGGAAGCGGCTCCAGGCAGTAGTAGGTGTGCTCATGAGCGGCCTCGTCGATGCGCGCCTCGATAGGGATGGCCACAAATTTCACGTAGTCGGTGCTCTCGCCCAAATAGGTCTCGGTCTCAATCATCTCGTCACTCACTTCGATATCCACAATCTTGGTGTGGAGCACCAACTGAGGTTTTGAACCGTCGGCAGGACTTGCCAGAGAGCGGATGTACTGCAGCATCTCGGCTGTGAATTTGTTATCAGGATAGGCTGGGTTGTCACCCACCTTGATGCTTGAGGAGTTGATGTTCGTCACATCCGGGTTCAGCAGGCGGAAGTTGCGCAGCGCCTCTTTCAGGTAAATCTGCTGGCCGTTGATGGTGGTGTGTTGCGTTTCGTAGTTTTCAAGGGTGGCGTAAGTGATAGGAGTCGTGCTTTGATTGCCCAACCACCAGTCGAAATACACCTCTTCCACTTCCACGTCCTCGCCGTGCTCGTAGTCAATGCCGGTCAGCTCCATCGCAAAGGTGCGGGTGGTGTGGCGGCAGAATTCAATCTCATCAATCGACGAGGCCACCAACGTGCCCAGAATCTGGGTCTTTGGAGTGAAGTAGAAGTATGAGCGGCTGGAGCAGGTGCTGCGTAAGTTAAACAATTCCAACAGGTCATCAATCCGCATGTTTGCGATGTCTGGCTTGTTGCCAAAGGAGTTGATGTCGGTCAGCAACGCGTAGTTGTTGAAGAATTTCAATCCTTCTATCTCATCGCCTAAGGCTCCGTTGAACACAAGGCGGCGGTTGCCGCCATCACCGTATTTGAAAATCTGATGACGGGTTGAGTCGGATGCCAATTTGCTGAAGCTGTAATCTGGATAGCCGTTATAGTAGTTGTGCCATTCAAACTGACCGGCAGCCACTTCTTCTGTACCTGCTTTCTTCATCACGGAAGCAGCGAAAGCTTGTTTGTAGATGCCGTCATATTTGGTGTTGTCGAAGTAGCCGATCCTGATTTTCTCTTCCAGCTCGGCCTTGCTGTAGCTTTCGCCGAATTCGTCGCCTATCAGGCTGTTGTGGAATTCATTAAGGAATTTATCCCAGTCCAGATAGATGAACGACATCCAATGATGGTATGGGTCTTTCTGTGATTCATTTTCCACATTGATCAGACCGGAGGAAGCCAACAGCGAGCCGTAGTCAATCTCAAGCTGTACCAATTGAAGGCTGCCGCCGCAGAGCGGACTGGTGCGGTCGCCTCTCAAAGTCGGAACATCCGCGAACACCCAGATGTCGTCTATGAAGTAGTCACCACCTTGTGTGGATTCGCAGTTGTTTTCCAC
>OMUD01000055.1 GCA_900314125.1 uncultured Prevotellaceae bacterium
AATTGAGATTATGACGGCAATTACGGTTAACATCCCCGACCGCAAGGTCAGTTTCTTCAAGAAGTTGATAGCTGAGATGGGCTGGACCTACGAAGTTGCAGACGCTAAGTCAAGGGCCCGCCTCTACGATCCCGAAACGGGAGAATATCTCAACGACAAGACGATGAAGGTCATCGAAAACGTACGCAACGGCAAGGAACCTGTGTACGAAATGAAATCAATGGATGAATTCAAGGCATGGTGCGAAGCACTTTAAAACTATGGCAAAGTACACCATAAAGCTTACTGGTTCATTTCGCAAAGACTTGAAATTAGCCAAACGGAGAGGTCTCTCACTAAGCGATTTATATACTGTTGTCGGAATGCTTGAAAAAGACGAGCCACTGCCAGCAAACTTACGCAACCACCTGTTGTCTGGCGACTACAAGGGCTATTGGGAGTGCCATATCAATCCCAATTGGTTACTGCTCTACGAGAAGGACACAGAAATTCGCATCATATCACTTTACCGGACGGGTACCCACGCCGATATCTTCGACAAAGGAAAGAAACGATAAGCATAGCCTCATAACCAGGCAAAGACAAGAGTTGAAAAACCATAAAAGCAGGTGGAAGAAAGTAATAAACACCTAATTTCTAACCGAGCGTCGCCTAATCTTGCAGTAAGATTAGGCGACGCTCGGTTTTACAAGAATCAATGCTACTTATGATAGCCACTTGTCGGCATCACATTCCGCGCGCCTTGAGAAGAGCTGCTGCATCTGGCTGAGCCATTCCCGTGAAGTCGGAGAACATCTGCATGAGGTCGCCGGTGTTTCCACGACTCAGCACTTTTTCGCAGAAATCGGCTCCAGTGGCAGGGTCAAGCGCGCCACGCTGCTTGAACACGTCAGCGATATTGACAGCCAGCACCTCCGTCCAGAGGTAGCTGTAATAACCTGCGGCATATCCCCCACCCCACACATGGTTGAAGTAGCTGGTGCGGTAGCGAGGAGGTATCTGGTCATTGAGCAGTCCCACCTCTTTCAAGGCTTCGGTCTCAAACGTAGCTGCTTTCTCTGCCGACGGCACATCCTTCGAAGGGAGCATGTGCCATGCCAAGTCCAAACAGGTGGCGGCGAGGTTCTCACCAAGTGCGTATGCCGGCTGGAAGTTGATACTCTTCAGCATCCGCTCCTTCAGATTGTCCGGCATCGGCTCTCCGGTCTGATAATGGAGCGCATAATGGTCGAAAATCTCCGGGATGGAGGCAAACGACTCATTGAACTGCGACGGCATCTCCACAAAGTCGCGCGCCACACTCGTACCGCTCAAGCGGTTGTACTCGCAGTCGGAGAGAATGCCGTGGAGTGCGTGGCCGAATTCATGGAACATCGTCGTCACCTCGTCCCAGGTCAGCAGCGACGGCTTTCCTTCAGGGGCTTTGGCATTGTTGCACACGTTGAAGATGATCGGCAGCTGCTTGTAACGACGGCTCTGTTTGGCGAAGCCGTCCATCCATGCCCCTCCCCGCTTGGTCGGCCGGCGGAAATAGTCGCAGCAGAAAAGGGCTTTCGACTTGCCATCCTTGTCAAACACCTCGAAGGCCTTCATGTCGGAATGGTAAAGCGGGATGTCCTTGCGCTCTTTGAAGGTGAGCCCATACACGCGATTGGCGGCATAGAACACACCATTGATGAGCACGCTATCTACATTGAAATAAGGTTTCACTTCCTCGTCACTCACGTTCAGCTGCTCTTTCTTCATCTTGGCGGAGTAATAGAACCGGTCGTATGGTTCAAGTTTGAAGTCGGGGCCTTCTGTCTTGCGGGCGAACTCCTCAATCGCCTTGGTTTCCGCATCTGCTTTTGGCGAGTATTGCGCTATGAGGTTTTTCAGAAACGCATACACGTTGTCCGGAGTCTTCGCCATGGTGTTCTCCAGCGAATAGGAGGCATAGTTGGGGTATCCCATCAGTTCAGCTTTCTCCGCCCTGAGCTTCGCCATCTCGCTGACAATGGCGTATGTGTTGTATTTGCCAGTGCCATCGGAGCGATGGATGGACGCTTCATACACCCTGCGGCGCAGATCGCGGTTGTCGAGGCTGGTGAGCAGCGGCTGCTGGGTGGTGTTCACGATGACAATGGCGTATGGTGCCTTGCCTCCACGACTTTCAGCATCCTTGCTGCATTGCTCCAAGTCAGCAGGTGAAAGACCGGAGAGTTCCTCTTTCTTGTCCACCCACACCACAGCCTCGTTGGTGGCTTCCTGAAGCAGATCGCCCCATTGCTGCTGAAGGTCGGATATGCGCAGGTTGATGGCTTTCATCCGATCCATCTTGTCGTCGGGAAGCAGCGCTCCCTTGCGCACAAATTCCTTGTAGGTCTCCTCCAACAGCTTCTGGTCTTCTCCTGTCAGCTGTTCATACTGGCTGTCATACACTTTCTTTATGCGTTCAAACAGCGGTTTGTTGAACGATATCTCGTTCTCCAAGTCGGTCAGCATCGGCTGCACTTTCTTCTCAATCTCCGCCAGCTCCGGGGTTTTATCAGCCTCCGTCAGAGCGAAGAACACTCGGCTCACACGGTCCAGTTGCTTGCCGCAGTCCTCATAGGCAATGATGGTGTTCTCAAAAGTAGCGGAGTCTTTGCTTTCCGCTATTTTTGAAATCTCGTCGCGGGTCTGCTTGATGGCAGTCTCGAAAGCAGGCAGATAGTCTTTGTTTTCAATCTTGCTGAAATCAGGTGCTCCAAACGGCAGTCCACTCTCTTTCAGCAATGGATTCTCACTGTTGGTTTGCTGACAGGCACTGAAAGATGCCAGCATCGCTGATGCAATTGCTGTTGACATGATTAAATTCTTTATTTTCATAAGCGTTGTAATATTGGTTTAAGGTGAAAGACTAATCAAAGGATGAAGATACAAGATGGAAATTTCCCCAACACATTGCAAAAATACAAAAAAAATTTTCCCTTTGAATTATTATTTGTAATTTTGTAAGCAAACAAGCCATATTCCATAACTTATAATCCAAAATTATGAAGAGACTTATCACCATGCTGTTATTCATGCTGGCAGTCACTGCAGTGAATGCCCAGCAGAGAGGATTTGTCTGCACAGGCAACAACGTGAACGTGCGCAAAGGTCCGGGAAAGAACTATGGTTTTGTGTGTGAACTGGATAACGACATCAAAACCAAAGTCCAGATGTTTAAAGGCTCCGTAGCGGTCAATCTGGGAAAAAGACGTAACGGATTCTGCTATGTTCGCTACATCTACAACACTGTTGGAGAATTCACAGGCTGGGTATCGGCTCAATATCTGCGGCCGGTCACCATCTGCTCCAGATGCAAAGGCTTTGGAGAGGTACAGATTGGAGACTATCTCGAAAACTGCCCTAAATGTAAAGGGAACGGGTACTTCAAGTAACCGAAATCAGTCGCCGAAACCCAGATTTTCGGGAGTGATGTCGTATGGTCCATACCAGATGCCGGCGGAATAAGTTCCGTCCGGCTCTTTTTCTACGGCTATGCGGAATCCGTATTGGCTCTCGTCGAATGGATTCACACCTCCTAAATAGTACTTAAAGCCATTTTCCTCTCCCTTATATTCTATATTACCGAATTTCACATCCATCTTCCGTTTCAGTTTCTCCCGGAACCGCACCGCAGCCGCAGATGTCTGGAACCGTTTGGCAAGCACGCAGAAGTTGAG
>OMUD01000176.1 GCA_900314125.1 uncultured Prevotellaceae bacterium
GCCTGCCGAGCATCGGGCCAGATATTCGTTGACGACACCCGTGCCGGCATCACGAAAGCTGTGGAGCAGTCACGCAAGACCTTACAACGCGGCATGTCGATGGTGATCTTTCCCGAAGGCACCCGCAGCTACGACGGTTCGATGGGTGAGTTCAAGCGCGGTGCGTTCATGCTGTCGAACGAGATTGGACTTCCGGTTGTTCCGATGACCATCAACGGCTCATTCAAGGTGTTCAACCGCAAAGCCCGTTCAGTGAGCCGCGGCACACTCTCGCTCCAGATTCACGAACCCATCAGCCCGGATTATTACAAAAGCAAGCCTACAAAGGCGTTCATGCAGGAAGTGTGGGACATCATCAACCGGGATTTGAAACCAGCGCAATAATTCACACACCCGACCACAAATTTCATGGGTGAGTTTTTCCTTAAACCCAAAGTCCTCCCAATCTATTAGAGACAAACAAATACAATGTTTTATAAACTGATTGAAAAGAAACGTAACGAATGGCTGGCATCTGATGAATGCACCATCAAGGAACTGCTGCAGTACATTGTGCAGCGGGGCATGATGCGCGACGCTCAGCTGGAGGCCATCAAGACATACCTGTTTCTAAAGATTGCCTGCAACAACCAGCCCTTGTGGCGGCTCTTTGTCGATGGTGTATTCAACGACACCAATATCGGGCAGGTGGAGTTGACAGAGACCGCCCACCAGTTTTTCAGCACAAACAAGGCTGCTGTGGCTTTGTTCCAGTATTCGCGCTTACACGATAAGAAAGGCAAGCAACTGGCTCCAGAGTTGGAGCAATATATCAAACAACATGCCGAAGGAATAGACTACGAAGCCACATTCAAGAAGATCTTCTATGGCGTGAGCTATACCGACTATCTCTTCAGCCTGCCTATGGGAGCCGGTAAGACTTATCTGATGGCGGCGTTCATCTATCTTGACCTCTATTTCGTTCAGAACGAGCCCAACAACCCAGCCTTTGCCCATAACTTCTTGGTGATGGCGCCTTCGGGGTTGAAGTCCTCTATTGTTCCCAGCTTGAAGCATATCAAAGAGTTCGACCCATCGTGGATTATCCCTGAGCCAACAGCCACCCAACTACGCAGACTTATTAAGTTCGAGATTCTGGATGAACAGAAAACAGCCAACAAGAGCAACCGCACAAAGAATCCTAATTCACAAAAAATCAACAATCATCAGCCATTAGAGGATTTAATGGGACTGGTTGCCATCACCAATGCCGAAAAAGTCATCCTTAACCGCCTTTCTAACGATCACGATCCATCACTTTTCTCTGAAGACGAACTGAAGCGTATGGAATTGGCCAACGAATTGCGAGAGATTATCGGTTCCATCCCTCACCTTGCTGTTTATATCGACGAGGTACACCATGCAACCGACGGCGAAATAAAACTCCGTCAGGTAGTGAATAAGTGGACAGAAAGACATACATTCAATTCGGTACTTGGCTTTTCTGGTACGCCTTATCTTGATTGTGCTGAGCCGCTGATATTATCGGATACGCTGACCATCAAAAATACCGACCTTGCCAACGTGGTTTATTATTATTCGTTGGTAGAGGGCATTGGCAACTTCCTCAAAAATCCCGAAGTAAAGTTTGAGGACATCGACACACAGACGATTGTCGCCAATGGTGTGCGAGAATTTCTCGACAAGTATCGCGACACCGTATATGCCAACGGAACATGTGCCAAGCTGGCTATCTATTGCGGGCAGATTGAGACGCTTGAAGAGAGTATCTATCCTATGGTGTCAGAGATAGTGGCCTCATACGGGCTTAACCCCACAGACACCATCCTTCCTTACCATGGAGGCAACAAACAGTACCCTCAGCATGAAGGTTCTGAGGCAGCATTTGCTTCGCTCGACACTTCCATCTCGAAATACAAGATAGTGCTTCTCGTGCAGATTGGCAAGGAAGGCTGGGACTGCAAGAGCCTGACGGGTGTCATCCTGCCACAAAAGGGTGTCTGCCCTACGAATATGGTGCTCCAGACGTCTTGCCGCTGTCTGCGTCAGGTTTCAAAGAACAGCCAAGAGACGGCTCTCATCTGGCTCAATAAGTTCAATGCCGAGAAGTTGAACCGGCAGTTGCAGCAACAGCAGAATATCACGCTGAAGGAGTTTGGCAGCAAATCGAATGTGGAGCCAAAACAGATAGACCGCTTTTCACGAATGGAACGTATGCAAGTGCCAGCCATAGACTTCTACCAACTGAAGGTCAGCTATGAAACCCATATCATCGACGAAGCCAACAATCCAGCCGAGCGGTTGCGGAGCGAGGACATCCTGGCACAGGCTGACATTTCTCTGATTCATCAGCAGGATATGGAGGGCAATCTGATAGCTTCCGTCGAACAGGAATGCAAAGAGGAAGTACGTACATCCTTCAGCTGGTGGCTCCATCAGATAGCCAAGGAGAGTTTCGGCATGCTGACGGTAGTTGACTTGAAAAAATGTGAAGCAGAACTGCAGGCCATTTTCGCAAAGATTACTACGGAGAAAGATGGCAAGTTGATTGAGAATAGGAAATACGACCATCAGCGCATCCGTTCACTGATTCGCCAGGCATTTGCACCTCAGCGCGACTTCACGACTAAAGAGGAAATTCTGCCTGAGCATGCCCATCTGCTGCAGATTGAACGACTGACATCACCCGTTGAGGATAACGAAAAGTTTTTTCCAGACCAGCAGGTCGTTCACGAAATTATGGAATGGGATGAAAAGCCTCCTCAACAAGCATTGACGCCTGAGCAGCAAGCCAAAATTGCAGAACTGGAGGCTTTTGGCATAGATGTTTCAGCACTACGCAATCCCAAACCAGACCCGCATCCAGAGCGTAGTCAGACCTACCACTATTTGCCTTACCGCTTCGACAGTGGGTTGGAAAAGCATTTCCTGTCTCAGGAAGTTTTGCCTCTGATTAAGGAAAAAGCATTGGAAATATATTTCAATGGGGACGATACTCTGACCGACTTTAAGATTGATTGCTACAAACAGGTTGGCAATAATTGGCGATATATCGGCAGATACGTACCCGACTTTCTTTTGCTCAGCAGGAATGAACAAAATGAGATAGACAAGGTCATTATTATTGAAACTAAGGGCGAAGGCTTCGCCGCCAAGTTTAAAGACCGCCTCGACTTCATGTCAGAGTTTGTCAAGAAAAACAACGACAAGTTTGGCTACCAGCGTTTCGACTTCCTCTATTTAGAAGATGCACTCAATGCAGAGCAGCGGCGTCAGAAGACCCTTGCCGCCATCAAGAATTTCTTTAACGTGTAAATATACAGAGCTATGGCTATAAAATATGTTCCCTATTTCCCCAATACGCTTGAAGGACAAGCTGTATTAGACAATTTTGTGCGTACCAAGCGAGTGTTGCGTTATCGTGATAACGGTCAGGTGATAGAACGAGTGCAAAGAGGTATGCCCCTCTACGAGATTGAGTTGAAAGAGCAGATAGGCCAGAATCCCAACAACCTGGTGATTCGTGGTGAGTGTGTGTCGGCTTGTGCCTATCTCAGGGACAAAGGTATCTATGTTGACCTCATTTATGTTGACCCTCCCTTTGCCAGTGGTGCCGACTACGCCAAGAAGGTGTATATTCGCCGTAATCCCAAGGTGGCAGCAGCGATTGCACAGGCTGAAAGCGAACTTGACATTGAGGAGCTAAAAGCCTTTGAGGAAAAAATGTATGGTGACGTGTGGGACAAAGAGCGTTACCTCAATTGGATGTATGAGAACCTGATGGCTATCAAGAGCATTATGAGCGACGAGGCCAGTATCTATGTGCATCTGGACTACCATATTGGTCACTATGTCAAAATTCTCATGGACGAAATCTTTGGAGAAGATAACTTTAGGAATGAAATAGTTTGGAAAAGAACAGGAGCACATAATGATGCTGGAAGATATGGTGTAGTACACGATATGATTTTCTGGTATTCAAAATCAAATGAATATTATTTTCAAAATATATTTATCGAACTAACAGAAGAGCATAAATCTACTCGATTTAAAAATATTGAAGAAGGGACTGGACGGAAATTTTATCCTGGACCAATAACAGCTCCTGGTAGCGGTCCAAGTCGCTTTTTTAGAGGGAAAGAAATTTTTCCTCCCAATGGAAGACATTGGAGTTATTCACAAGAAAATATAGATGACTTAGAGAAGCAAGGACGCATATATTATAGTTCGACTGGTATCCCATATTTAAAGGAATATGAGGATGAGTATACTCAGAAAGGTAGGGCTGTTCAAAGTGTTTGGGATGATATATTACCATCTAAAACAGGAAGTGAACTTGTTGACTATGCTACTCAAAAGCCAGAAGCCTTATTAGAGCGTATCATCAAAGCCAGCTCGAACGAAGGAATGCTTGTCGCTGATTTCTATGGAGGCAGCGGCGTGACAGCTGCGGTAGCCAATAAGTTGGGACGCAACTTTATCCACTGCGACATTGGTATCAATAGCATACAGACAGTAAGAGACCGACTGTTGGCAGACAAAGCCCAGTTTGAAGTTCTGGAAGTAAAAGATGGTGTGTCTCTTTATCGCAATCCGGTTCAGACGATGGACAAACTGAAGAGCTTGATTAAGGGTTTGCGCAATGAAGATGCATTAGATAAATTCTGGGAAGGCAGCATCGTAGATACCTATCATGGTATGATGCCCGTCTATCTGCCTAACCTGATGGACAGTTCGACCCGCCTACTCGACAAGGTCCTGATGAACCGTATCATTCGCAAAGCTTTGCCCGACTTGCCTGAGGACACTAAGCGCGTCATCGTTTATTACATCGACATAACTGACCGCGATGAGATAGAGCAGTTTATCAAAGAACAGAACAATCAGACTACCATCGAGATTGAACTGCGCGACCTGAAGCAGGTGCTGGACGAAGTGGTGGTGGAAGACGAAGCTGAGTGGGAACTCGCGGAAGTCCAGGACAATCTGTTCAAAGGTTGGAAGGTGGAACTGAAGAGTTTCCATAGCGACCGTGTACTGCGCAAGATTGAGGAAGTGAACCTAAAGGGTCAGCAACAATCCATAGCCAAAGGCAAGGCATTCAAGCCCATTGAGATTAGTGACGAGGGGCTCGAAACCATCGAATGGCTCAGCCTTGACTGCACCACAACGGACAAGCAATCCCCCTGGCACAGCGATGCAGAAGTAAAAATCGACCGCTTGGGCTATGTTATCCTCAACGGCAAGAAAACGCAGAATTTTTGGGATGCGACCATCAAGTGCGACCAAAAACCTCTCCGCATGAAAATCCGCAACATCTGCGGCGATGAAACTATGTTTATATTTTAGAACAACTAATAACAAAAATAAATAAGTTATGAATTATTTCATTAAGAACATTCATGTCAACAACTTGTTCCATCTGAATGACTTTGACATTCCAATTGCTGATGAAAAATATCCTCACCTTATCATTACAGGTAAAAATGGTAGTGGAAAAACTGTCATATTGAATGCTGTTTCAGATTTCTTGAATATCATAAAAAATGATAAGTCTGCAAACTTTTTGACGTACAAAAATAGTCTACATTTCTGGGATGATATATTAAAGAATGAAACTGATGAGCGAGAAAAATTGAAGGCTCAACAGCAAATAGACTATTATAAAAAGCAAATAGACAAACTTTATGGCAGGATTGATTTGCAGTCAGACCTCATGGTTAGTGTAATAGAAAAATACAACAAGGGGGAGTTTATCATCGCATTTTATCAAGCTGACCGTAAGTCTAAGATGGAAGAACCTAAGAATCCCACAAAACCCGTTTATAATAAGAAAGGCGATGCCAAGGAAACCGCCACTTCTCAATTCTTGAATTTCCTATCGGACTTGAAAATTCAGGAGGCATTGGCACGTAACGAGAAACAGACAAAAGACGCTGATGAAATTAGTGCTTGGTTTAATGACTTCGAGAGTCTGATGAGGAAAATATATCAGGATGATCATCTCAAACTGGAATTCAATTATCGAGATTATAGCTTTAGAATCTGCACGGAGGATAAGAGGTTTAAGTTTACGGAAGTTTCTGACGGTTTTGCAGCAGTACTGGATATTGTTGCGGATTTGATACTCAAAATGCAAGATGATAAATCTTTGACGAGAATTTATCAGAAAGAAGGTATTGTACTAATTGACGAAATTGAAACTCACTTGCATCTTGCATTGCAAAAGGTCATTATGCCATTGTTGACAAAGGTCTTTCCGAATATCCAATTTATCATTACTACCCATTCGCCGTTTATATTAAGTTCGATGTCAAATGCTGTCGCATATGACTTAGAACACCGAGAGGTTCTGGATGACCTGACAGAGTACTCCTTTGAATCTTTGGCTGAAGGATATTTTGGTGTAACGTCGCCATCGAGCTATGTGGAGTTGCAGTTTGACAGTTTTAAGAAATTACTCTTAAAAGAGGATTTGACTGCAGCAGACAAAGCAGAACTAAAACGGCTCAAAGCTGATTTCGAAAAGATAAATGAAGTGGTTTCCCCTTTAATCGTAGGAGAATTCCGTCAAATCGCAATTCAATATTCAGACAAACTCAAGAACTTATAAGTAATGATAAGAGTATATAAAAGTCCCAACATTCCCGCTTCACTAACATCAACTTCTTCCTATGATGGAGAGGATGTTAAACTGCAATTACTTGAAGACCAGCATGGCAAATGCTATATCTGTGAACGATGTCGCGACACAGATTTTGAGATAGAACATTATAAAAGTCAGAATAAACACCCTGAACTTATTCAAGATTGGAGCAATCTTTTCATGGGATGCAGATATTGCAATGGTAAGAAATCCAACTATTATGACGACATTCTTAATCCCCGAAATTGCAATATAGAAGAAGAAATAGAACAACGTATAGACTTTTCAAGCAAAAAAGCCATATTTAACTCTCATGTAAATGATAAAGAGCACGTTAATATCGCCGAATTGCTTAACAAGGTTTACAATGGGAGCAAAAGTGTCCGCTCCATTAAAGAAGAACGTTTCTTTGAAAAGGCAATAAGCATTATCAATAAATTCTTAGATTTAGTTTATTTATATTTGAAGAGTCCTAGTACAGAGACTGAAAATGCCATAAAAGAAGAACTTTCAATTGAAAAAGAACTATTAGGATTTAAGTATTGGATCATACACAAAAATCCCACATTGAATGCTAAATTTGCCAATGATATGGTCTGGAATAGAAAAAACCAAGATAAAACTATCCGTGTTTCAAGATGATGAGGATATTGATGAGGATAAGGAGAAATGTCAAGGCACCTGAATATGTATGGGAAGATTGTCGGGCTGGTACGTGATGAGTATTTAGAAGTGCCTGCGGAAGCCTTGCGTGAGGCGGTTTTGAATGCGCTTTGCCATCGT
>OMUD01000053.1 GCA_900314125.1 uncultured Prevotellaceae bacterium
CCGTAATTGTGTTTGATTTCACTCATCACAAACGTGCTTTCAATCGAGCCTAATGATTCTATCGTACCCAGTTTGTTCAACACAAACTCACGGTACTGCGCCATATCCTTCACGTGAACTTTCAGCAAAAAGTCAAAGTTGCCGGATGTGTTGTAGCATTCGGTCACTTCCGAAAACTCCGTGATTCGACGTTCAAACTCACTTGCAATGTCGTGGTTCATGTGCCGCATCTTCACATTGCAAAACACCATGAATCCCATACCCAGCTTCTCCGCATCTATCACGGCGATATACTTCTTGATGAAACCCTGACGTTCCATCCGTTTCACTCGCTCAAACACGGGAGTGGTACTCAAATTCACGGCCTCGGCCAGTTCTTTAGTGGTCAGCTTCGCATTTTCCTGAAGGGTCCGAAGAATCATCAGGTCGGTCTTGTCTAATTGCTCTGTCATACCCATTTTTTTATAATATTATCTGCAAAGATAGGACAAAAAACTATAAAATAGGACAAAACACCGAATAAAAATCTTTTTCCATCAACTTTTGTTACAAATCAGCATAGTTTTTGGTACATCAGCGAAAAATATTATGAGGATATTTACGTATATTTGCAAATGATAGAAATTTTTTATCGTTACTTAGAAACATTTGTTATTTTGGATTTATTGTATTGTAAATAGTTTTCCTATGGTTAAGATATTTGCAACATTCTTTTTTGCCTTTTTATTCCCGTTGCTGACACTCACAGCTCAGCCCCTGGTATCTCCTGATAAAAAAATCTCTTTGGAGAGAAAAGGCGATGTTTGTGAAGTTAAGTATAAAGGGAATCAGGTGCTTGAAATCTATCGTCTCGGTTTGACCACCAGCCATCATGAAGGAAACTGTTCTTTCGGCTCTTTCTCTGGTCCTGCTGAAGTCGTGGCTGACTACACCATGTTGTCAGGCAAACGGCTTCATTGCCAGAATGAGGCCAATGAGTATGTCATGAGTTGCCAGTTTGCGGACGGCAAGCCGTTTAAGATCCGAATCAGGCTGTTCAACGACGGGATTACATTCCGCTATGAGGTGGACGGACTTGACCGAGAGAAAATCACGGACGAACAGACTGCCTACAGAATCCAGGAAGGCACAAGGCGCTGGATTCAACGTTGGACAGAAGCCTACGAGGAGTTCTTCCCTCTCACCACCTCTGGAAAAGGTCTCCTCCACAAATGGGGATATCCTGCCCTTATCGAACCTTCCGACGGAGTGTTCGCATTGATTTCTGAAGCGAATATCGAACGCTGCCAGAGTGCCTCATGGTTGTCTAACGAATGGGCCATAGATGTCTATAAGGTATGCCCTGACAAAAACGACATGGAAATCAGCGGCTCATGGCATTCGCCGTGGAGGGTCGTGATCATCGGTGGACTCTCTGACATTGTGGAGTCCACGCTCATCACAGATGTGTCCGAGCCCGACAAACTCGCCGACAGCAGCTGGGTGAAGCCGGGAGTGGTGTCGTGGGTCTATTGGGCTTACAACCACGGTTCCAACGACTTCAACATCATCAAAAAATATGTGGACCTCGCGGTTGAGCTGAAATTGCCTTACGTGCTCATCGATGCGGAGTGGGACAACTTCAAGGACGGACTCTCTGTGGTCGATGCCGTCAATTACGCGAAAAAATGTGGTATCCGGCCGCTGATATGGTACAACTCATCGGTGGGGTGGATCAACGGAGCGCCGGGGCCGAAATTCAAACTCAACAAACCGGAAGACCGAGAGAAGGAATTTCAGTGGTGTGAGGATATTGGTGTGGCAGGTGTCAAGATTGACTTTTTTTCAGGCGACAACCAGATGAACATGGACTACTGCATCGAATTGATGGAGTGTGCCGCAAGGCACCATTTGCTTGTCAATTTCCATGGAGCCACTATCCCGAGAGGATGGCAACGGACCTACCCGAACCTCCTGTCCACCGAAGGGGTCTATGGGGCGGAATGGTACAACAACGTGCCGACATTCACCAAGAAGGCGGCGGCACACAATGCCACGCTCCCTTTCACCCGCAACGTCATCGGCCCGATGGACTACACCCCATGTGCATTCTCCGATTCACAGCATCCGCATATCACCACCCACGCACATGAGTTGGCGCTCACCGTTCTCTTTGAGTCGGGACTCCAACACCTGGCCGACCGACCGGAGAGCCTGTTGGCACAACCGCAGCAGGTACGTGATTTCTTCTCTCACTTGCCTAACGTCTGGGACGACACACGTCTCCTCGCTGGCTACCCAGGTAAGTATGCGGCTATCGCACGTAAAAGTGGGGGCGCATGGTATGTTGCGGCAATCAACGGCTTGGATGAGGAACAGACCGTCAAACTCGATTGGAAGAGAGTCAAAAAGCTGATGCCGAAAAAACTGTCTGTCCAGGCTTTTGCCGATAGTGGCGATAAGGACAACCCTTGGCAGTTCCTTTCGCTCAACAAACTGCCGAAGGAAGTCCACCTCCTTCCAAGAGGAGGTGTAGTCCTCGTTATTCGATAACGTTCCTCCAATCGGAAGCTATCCTTCATTTCCAAGTATCTTTTCTTTTGTCAATCGCCCCGGCTGTTTGCTGGGAGTAACCATTAAAACCTATGTTGCATTTCAAAACAATCATGCACTGCGCCTTTCGTTTCAGCAAGCTCATCGTGGCTGCCGTGGCGCTCACCTCTGTTTCGGCCGCTGATGCGGAAACCATCCCGTTTGGTAATGGAAATCTTAATATTCAAGCCTTGACCGACAACGTGTTCAGGATTACATACCGGGAGAAATCCCTCCGGCTGATGCCAGAGTGGATTTATGTGGCGGACGATGCCGCAAAACTCAAGAAAAAAGTGAAGGGCGCTGTCACCTCGCTCACCGCCAAAAGCGGAGCAGCAGTCGTGGTCGATACCCAGAACGCCACCGTAGCCGTCAACAATAAGGACGGAAAGCAAATCTTCAAGGCCACGGAGCACACTCTCCGCAGGGCAGATGTGGCGGGCGAACCTACCTATGTGGCGACTCTGAAGATGGACTCACCGAAAGAGGAGTATATCTTCGGTCTTGGACAGTTCCAGGATGGATATGCCAACCTGCGCGGACTCACCCGACGCCTCACACAGGTCAACACCCAAATCTCCGTGCCAATGATCATATCCAGCAGGGGCTACGGACTGCTCTGGAACAACTATGGTATGACGGAGTTCAACCCGGCGGACAATTCCGTCAGTCTCACCCGTCAAGAGGGGGAGGGAGAGCGTGAGGTGGTCAACGTCACCTCCACCACTGGCGGCAGGAATGAGGTGCGCGTACGCAATATCTTCCAAGGCGAAATCAATATCCCTGCCGACGGATGGTATGCTGTCATGCTCGATGTGGGGCAGGCTATGGCCAGACGACACGATTTAGACATCGACGGCACGAAGGTTATCAACATGAGGAATGTGTGGTTGCCACCGACCACCTCAATCCGAACCTATCTCACAAAAGGAACTCACAAACTGACAGCTGAGCTGGAGAGGGGCGACAAGCCGGTGGTTTACTATAAATCGGTCACCGACTCCAGCGTGTTCCAATCGCCTGTGGCGGATGCTGTTGATTACACCGTCTTTGTGGGAACTGCCGATGAGGTGGTTGCAGCCTACAGGCGCCTCACAGGACAGGCTCCGATGATGCCGAAGTGGGCGGTGGGATATATCCACTGCCGTGAACGGTTCCACAATCAGGATGAAATCGTCCGTACAGCAAAGCGATTCAGGGAGCTCAACATACCGCTCGACCTTATCGTCCAGGACTGGCAATGGTGGGGAAAATATGGATGGAACGCCATGAAATTTGATGAGAACCACTATCCTGATCCAAAACGGCTGGTCGATGAACTCCACGACATCGATGTCAGGCTCATGCTTTCGGTTTGGTCAAAAATCGACCGCAATTCGGAACTGGGAAAGGAGATGAACGCAAAGGGATATTACATTCCAGGTACCGACTGGATCGACTTTTTCAACGAGGAGGCTGCTAAATCATATTGGGATAATTTCTCTTCCCGTCTTATGCAGCCATACGGCATCGATGCATGGTGGCAGGATGCCACCGAACCGGAGAACGACGACCTCAAAGGCAGGAAAGTGGGCAACGGAAAGTATCCGGGTGAACTCTTCCGAAATGTCTATCCGCTTTTGGTCAACAAAACGGTGTTTGAGGGAAGCCGTCGCGACGCACCGCAACGACGGGCCATGATTCTCACTCGTTGCGGATTCCCTGGAATCCAGCGGTATGGAGCGGCGATGTGGAGTGGCGATGTGGGCAACGATTTCGAAACCCTCCGACGTCAAATCATCGCTGGTCTGGGAATGCAGGCGGCGGGAATGCCGTGGTGGACCTTCGATGCAGGAGGATTTTTCCGGCCGGGAAACCAATACAACGACCCTGAATATCAAGAGAGGATGCTGCGCTGGATTGAGACGAGCGTCTATCTCCCACTTATGCGCGTGCACGGATATATGAGCGACACGGAACCATGGCGCTATGGCGAACAGACGCAGAAGGTGTTTGCCGACTGCATCCGACAGCGCTATCGCCTCTTGCCTTACATCTATTCATACACCGCTGAGGTCACCAGAGACGGAGGGACAATCATGCGTCCGCTCATTTTCGATTTTGCGTCCGACGACAAAGCGCTCCAGCAAGAATGTGAATATATGTTCGGACGTGAGTTGCTCGTCAGCCCAGTGGTGGAGAAGGGTGTGAGCCAATGGAATTCCTACCTGCCTCAAAACCAAGGTGGATGGTTTGACTTTTATACTGGAAAGCATTTCGATGGAGGACGGAACGTCACCACACCGGTGGACATCTCCCGCATTCCTGTCTTTGCAAGGGCGGGAAGCATTATCCCGATGGGTGGTGACGTGCAGTCAACGGCGCAGAAGGACAACGGACCGCTCACCATCCGTGTCTATCCGGGACGGGATGCCGACTTCCAACTCTACGACGATGAGGGAACGAACTACAACTACGAGAAGGGTGCCTACGCCATCGTGCCACTCCATTGGGACGACCGCTCTGCCACACTCTCTGTTGGAGCGCGTCAAGGTTCGTATGACGGAATGGCGACAGAGCGCCAACTCATCATCTCTCTCCCTGACGGCACTTCACAGCAGGTGAACTACACCGGAAAGAAACTGAAAGTGAAGATGCGCTGACACCGAATGCCCCTTCAGCGCCTTTTCAAATAAGAAGATAAGTCTCTGAAAAGATGCGTGTGGAATATTTTTCCATGCGCATCTTTCTTTTTGTTGTATATTAGTCTTTTAATTCTATATAATTATAAAATCGCATAAAAATCTTCTAACATAAAATAAATCCTTTGGAATATATTTCCATTTTGTCGTAACTTTGCACTCGAAATCAAGAACGAACGTCTTTCGCTTTAATTCGTTGTTTTAGAATAATCGTAAAATTAAAAATTCGTTTTAATTCGATTAATTCGTCGTTTAAAATAATTCATTAGCAATAATTCGTCGTTTAAAAAACATAAAATATTAATTCGCTTTAATTCGATTAATTCGTCGTTTAATAAAATTCATTAGCAATAATTCGTCGTTTAACAATTAAAAAAATAATATCGGTATGGCAAACAAGAAATTACACTTCGAGACTCTTCAACTTCATGTTGGACAAGAAAATCCAGACCCTGCTACAGACTCCAGGGCAGTACCAATTTATCAGACCGCTTCCTATGTGTTCCGCAACTCACAGCATGCGGCCGACCGTTTCGGACTTCGCGACGCCGGAAACATCTACGGACGACTCACCAACTCCACTCAGGGAGTGTTTGAAGACCGTGTGGCAGCACTCGAAGGCGGTGTGGCTGGACTTGCTGTAGCAAGCGGTGCGGCAGCAATCACTTATGCACTACAGAATATTGCGGGAGCAGGTGACCACATCGTGGCAGCAGACGACCTCTATGGAGGATCTTACAACCTCATCACCCACACGCTCGCAAATCTCGGAATTACCAACTCCATCGTCAAGGTCAACGACCTTCAGGCGCTTGAGAACGCCATTCAGCCGAACACCAAGGCTGTGTTTGTGGAGACACTTGGAAACCCGAACTCTGGCGTTACCAATATCGAGGGAATTGCAGCGGTGGCACACAAGCACAACATTCCGCTCATCATCGACAACACGTTCGGAACTCCTTATCTCATCCGACCGATTGAGCACGGTGCAGACATTGTGGTGCATTCTGCAACCAAATTTATCGGTGGACATGGAACGTCTCTCGGAGGAGTTATTGTGGATGGAGGTACTTTCCCTTGGAAAGACAATGCGGACAAATTCCCTACACTCGCAAAACCAGACCCAAGCTATCATGGGGCGGTATTCGCTGATGTGGCAGGACCGGCAGCATTCGTCACCAGAATTCGTGCCGTCATTCTCCGCGACACAGGAGCTGCCATCTCACCTTTCAACGCATTCATCTTGCTTCAAGGACTTGAAACATTGAGCCTGCGCATCGAGCGTCATGTGGAGAATGCCCTCAAAGTGGTCAATTTCCTCAGCAACCACCCGAAGGTGGCGAAGGTCAACCACCCTTCATTGCCATCGCATCCCGACAACAGCCTTTATCAGAAGTTCTTCCCGAACGGCGGTGCCTCTATCTTCACTTTTGAGCTTAAAGGTGGGCAGGAGGAAGCATGGAAATTCATCGATGCGCTCCAGATATTCTCGCTTCTCGCAAATGTGGGCGACGTAAAGAGCCTCGTCATCCATCCTTACACCACTACCCACTCACAGCTTTCTCCTGAGGAACTTGAGCAGCAGCACATCACTCCTGCGACCGTACGTCTCAGCATCGGTACAGAGCATATCGACGACATCATCGACGACCTCTCGCAGGCTCTCGACCAGATTTAACGGACCGTCCCTCGCTGTTTTCAGGAAAAATCCGTAAATTTGTAAAGAAATCCGTTATAATTGGCTTCGCCGATTTACTCCTTTTCATGGCAAAGCTCAAGCAAGCTTGGCTTTGCTCATCTGAAAAGTTCGTAAATTCGCTTTAATTCGTCATAAAAAGAACTAATAATTCGTATTAATTCGCGTTAATTCGTCGTTAAATAATAAGAAATAATTCGTTATAATTCGTCGTTTTTTTTAATTCGTCGTTCAAAACAAAATTTCAGTATGGGAAAGATTGCAAAAAAATTGACAGACCTCATCGGCAACACGCCGTTGGTCGAACTGAATAAATTCTCTGAGAAAAAAGGACTGGACACACCAGTCATCGCAAAAGTGGAGTTTTTCAATCCTGGAGGAAGTGTGAAGGATCGTATTGCACTGGCAATGATTGAGGATGCTGAGAAAAAGGGAGTGTTGAAACCAGGAGCCACTATCATCGAACCGACAAGTGGCAACACCGGAGTGGGACTGGCACTGGTGAGCGCGGTCAAGGGCTATCAGCTCGTGCTCACCATGCCAGAGACCATGAGCGTGGAACGCAGAAATCTGGTTAAGGCATACGGTGCCAAGGTGGTGCTCACACCAGGTAAGGACGGAATGCCGGGAGCCATCAAGGCGGCTGAGGAACTGCGCGACAACACTCCGGGCAGCATCATACTTCAGCAGTTTGAGAACCAGGCCAATCCCGCACGCCATTATGCCACAACGGGCGAGGAGATATGGAACGACACCGATGGGAAAGTGGATATCTTCGTGGCTGGCGTCGGAACGGGTGGCACCGTGTCGGGTGTGGGAAAACTGCTCAAGCAGAAGAACCCGAACGTGAAGATTGTAGCGGTGGAGCCGGCGGCTTCTCCTGTCCTCAACGGAGGTAAGAGTGGACCACACAAAATTCAGGGAATCGGTGCAGGATTCGTGCCGGCCACTTACGACCCATCTGTGGTGGATGAGGTGCTCGACATCGAAAACGACGACGCCATCCGCACCTCACGTGAATTGGCGCAGCAGGAAGGACTGCTCGTCGGCATATCGGCTGGAGCTGCGGCTTTCGCTGCTGCGGAACTGGCGAAACGACCGGAAAACCAAGGCAAGACCATCGTGGCGCTGCTGCCCGACACTGGCGAACGTTACCTCTCGACCGTTCTCTATGCCTTCGAGGAATATCCACTCTGATCTCACCATTCCAATTGGCATAAAATCACAGTTTGCCATAATATATATGTTGTCCTACGGGCTGCAACCCTGCGTTTCTCCAATGGGTATGCAGCCCGCAGACTTTTTGGGGAATCAGGCTTTTTCCCATATCTTCCAAACCCTTTTCCTCGTTTGTTTGCGGATTTGATAATTATTTCGTAAATTTGGCAATCAATCTGGACTATCCGGAGTTTATTACTAAATTTAGAATATAATGACGCTCTATCCAAATCTCATCAAGGAAGCGCTGATGACAGTGCGCTATCCAGGTAACGGAAAAAACATCATAGAAAATGATATGCTTGAAGACGACCTCCGCATCGACGGAATGAAGGTCACCTTCTCGCTCATCTTCAAAAAGCCTAAGGACCCGTTCATGAAGTCCCTCGTCAAAGCGGCGGAGACGGCCATACATACCTTCGTGAGCCCCGAAGTGGAGGTGACGATCAACACAAAAACAGAAACAGAACTCCCGCCGGAGCCGGAAAAACCGCTGCCACAGGTGAAGAACATCATCGCTGTGTCAAGCGGAAAAGGAGGAGTGGGGAAGAGCACCGTGGCGGTCAACCTCGCCATCGGGCTCACCAAGATGGGCTACCGCGTCGGACTCCTTGATGCTGATATCTTCGGACCCTCGGTGCCTAAGATGCTTCAGACTGAGGACGGAAGGCCGTATGCAGAGAATGTGGACGGACGCGACATGATCGTGCCGATTGAGAAATACGGGGTCAAGATGCTGTCTATCGGATTCTTCGTCAACCCCGACCAAGCCACCCTCTGGAGGGGAGCTATGGCTTCTAACGCCATCAAGCAACTCATCACCGACGCACTCTGGGGGGAACTCGACTACCTCGTGATCGACACACCGCCGGGAACCAGCGATATCCACCTCACGCTCATTCAGACCATCGACATCACGGGGGCGGTTATCGTCTCCACTCCTCAGCAGGTGGCGCTGGCGGATGCACGCAAAGGCATCAACATGTATATGAACGACAAGGTCAATGTGCCGATACTCGGACTGGTGGAGAATATGGCGTGGTTCACACCGGCGCAACATCCCGATGAGCGTTACTTCATTTTCGGACAAGAGGGATGCAAGCAGCTGGCGCAGGAACTCCAGGTTCCGCTCCTTGCACAAATCCCACTCGTCCAAGATGTCTGCCAAAGCGGTGATGACGGAACTCCGGCGGTCAACGACCCGGCATCTCCTGCCGGCATGGCCTTCATGCAGCTCACGGCGAAAGTGGTCACCCAAACCGACCGCCTCAACACCGCCAACTCATAACCCTTTGCTATCCTCATAGGCCTAACCATCAGCCTGGTTCCCATCGCCTGGTTCTATCCCCATGGGGTCCATCATCCGCAAGGTTCCCATCATCCGCAAGGTTCCCATCGCCCGCATGGCAAAAAAAGCAGTCATCCATGCAGCAACAGTGTTGCTGCCTAATTCCTAAAAAATAACAGAAATGGTATATCTCGTAGCGTTACTTCCAGTCGTCATCCTGGTTCTGTTCATCTACTTCGTCGACAGATACCAGCATGAGCCGTGGCCGCAGATTCTCAAGGCGGTCGGAGCCGGCGTGCTTTCTGCTATCGTCACAGTGCTCGTTCTCTATAAGCTCGATTTCCAGTTTGAGTTCGGCGTGGGAGGAGCTATTGCCGACGCCTTCGTCAACGCTGCCATTCCGGAGGAGGCGGCAAAGCTGCTCATGCTTTGGCTTGTGCTGAGGCGCAACCGCCATTTCGATGAATATTTCGACGGCGTGGTCTATGCCGTCTGTGTGGGAATGGGGTTTGCGGGACTTGAAAACATCTTCTACCTCATTGATGAGGAAGATATGATGGCGGTCGGCATCGCACGAGGCGTTTTCTCTATACCTGCCCATTTCATGTTTGCGGTGGCGATGGGCTATTATTATTCGCTCGTCCATTTCCGCTGCCATCAAAACAACATGGTGAAATATTGGAACATGGCATGTGTCTTCGTCGTCCCAGTCCTTCTCCATGGCTCTTACGATGCATTCCTAATGGTCATGGAAACTGGTATGGAAGATAACTTCCAGTTGGTGGGACTCTGTCTCATCGCCTTTGTGGGCATCTGTATCTTTATGGGCATTTTTGCCTTCTTCAAATGTCGCAAACTCCTTCGGCAGGACAAAGCCTATTTCGACTATCTGGCCCAGCAGCAGATGGCGCAATACTGGCAACAGCAAATGACATCCCCATCTGCACCAGCCGCTCAAACCACCCCTGCATCTCCAACCGCAGTGAGCCCATCCGCCCCTCCAACCGCCCAATAATATATCTTTTGTCCATTGCCCCGGCTGTAAGCCGGGAAGCATATAGCCATCAAGAAAAGCAAAACCCGGAAGCGCAACCGCGCCTCCGGGTTTGTTTCAATCTGCTTGCCCACGTCGTGGACAGCTCTTTTATTAGCACTGAGCGAGCTTGCCGTCAGAACCGAGCACATTCACAATCTTGTGGATGTACATCTTCTTCATGTTCTCGCGGGCTGGCTTCAGATACTGACGTGGGTCGAAGTGGTCTGGGTGCTCAGCAAGATGCTTGCGGATGGCAGCGGTCATGGCCAGACGGGAGTCTGAGTCGATGTTGATCTTGCATACGGCAGACTTCGCTGCCTGACGGAGCTGATCCTCAGGAATACCGATTGCATCTGGAAGCTTGCCACCGAAAGCGTTGATAGTGGCTACCTCTTCCTGTGGAACTGAGCTTGAACCGTGGAGCACGATAGGGAATCCAGGGAGCTTCTTCTCAATCTCTGCCAACACGTCGAATGCGAGTGGTGGAGGTACGAGCAGACCTGTCTTCGGGTCGCGGGTGCACTGCTCTGGAGTGAACTTGTAAGCACCGTGGCTGGTACCGATAGAGATAGCGAGAGAGTCGCAACCGCTCTTGCTGGTGAAGTCAATCACCTCTTCTGGTTTGGTGTAGTGAGACTCAGCGGCTACCACCTCGTCCTCAACGCCTGCGAGCACACCGAGCTCTGCCTCTACGGTCACGTCGTACTTGTGTGCGTATTCCACAACCTTCTTCGTGATGGCGATGTTCTCCTCGTATGGGAGTGAGCTGCCGTCGAACATCACTGAAGAGAAGCCCATGTCGATGCAGTCCTTGCAAATCTCGAAGCTGTCACCATGGTCGAGGTGAAGCACAATCTCAGGATGCTCGCATCCGAGCTCCTTGGCGTAAGCAACAGCACCCTCTGCCATGTAACGGAGAATTGTGGCGTTGGCATAGTTACGGGCACCTTTCGACACCTGCATGATCACTGGTGATTTGGTTTCTACTGCTGCCATCACGATGGCCTGCATCTGCTCCATTGTGTTGAAGTTGAAGGCTGGAATGGCATATCCGCCTGCAATGGCTCTTGCAAACATATCACGTGTGTTTACAAGGCCTAAGTCTTTGTAATTTACCATAATGTTCTCTATTATTTGTTAAAATAACTTTCTACATAAGTGGCTTGCACTCAAACCGAATGCAAAGTTACCACTATTTTTCCGTCCTGCCACTTTTTTCCACGCTTTTTTTTGGATTAGGGGAAGAAAAAAGCAACTCTCTTCCCTTCTTGACAACCACACTTTGCAAACTGCAAGCTCGGTCGGGCATGGAAAGAAGGAAACTGGATGGAGAAAAAGGGCTGATGGCGGGATGAACCTCCATCATTTCTTTCTTTTCTTGCCGTAGTCGTTCTTCAGCTTGATGATAAACACAATCAGGCTGCTGATTGTGGTGATGAGGTTCGTGATGAACAACGCCCACAAAACTTCTGGCTTATGCAGGATACCCTGAAGCATGAAGCAAATGCCGCCCACAGCAGTCATCAAGAATGTGGGTAAGGCAATTCCGTCTGTTTTCCGTGTACGGATAGTCTCTATGGCCTGGGGAAGATAGCCGAGTATCAGGCAGATACTCGCCACCCAGCCGCAAATTTCATAAAATCCACTTTGTTCCATATCTGTATTAGCTTTATAGGTTGAGAGGTTATTTTTATTTCTTGTTGCCTACAGCCACTGTATATTCTGTCACCACATCAGGCTTGTCCTCACGGCTCTCACCTTCAAACAGCAAAGGTCTTATCACCTCCTTCACCCGAACCACATTGTCTGCATCACTCACTGTCACGTGATTGTAGCTGCCGGGATTGTGGAATTTAAACTGATCGGCAGGCGAAGCTAAGCTCCAGTCGCTGTTATAAACCTTCACGGTGCTGTCGCTCAGCGAGTCTGTCGTGATGGTGTTCACCACATAGATCAAGCCACCCTTGCCTGCATTCGCAAAATACTTGAGGGTGAGTGTGCTGCGTGAGGTGAGAAAAAAACTCGCAAGGGTGGGGGTGAGTTCGGTCATCTCACTCTTTCCGTTCATTCGGTTCGTCACCTCGGCGTGGGCGTCATGCTCCACAAAGTCAATGCAGTCAAGCACATTGTTATGGCTCAGCAATGGCACCACCGTGTCAGGCATCTTCTTCAGCAGTTCTCTCATCGTGGTGCTGCCACTCTCTTGTGCCCAACCCTTTATTGAACACAATAACCAAATCAGAATCAGTAATATTTTTCTCATTTTTAGTGTTTTACTTATGCCCTATAATAATAAATTCGTTGTAATTCGAGTTAATTCGTCGTTTTGAATATCTTCGCTTTAATTCGTGTGTACTTTAAATCTTCGTTTCCGGGCTTCCTCCAGACTCAGCAGAGGTTCACCCGTCTGCGAGGCATACGACTCTCGCAGTTCCGTGTGGCGTTCGTCCAGTTCACGCACAAACGCCTCCTTGTCATCTCGGTTCATCAACCGATTGGCTGCCAGCACATTCTGTGATGCGTCTTTCATCCACACAATCGGAGCGTTATAAACAGGAGAGATCTTCAAAGCCGTGTGAAGCTCACTCGTCGTCGCACCACCGATCATCAGCGGAATGTCCAGACCTTCAGATTCCAACTCCCGAGCCACCGCCACCATCTCGTCAAGCGATGGAGTGATCAGGCCACTCAGACCGATGATATCTACACCCAGCTCTTTCGCTTTGCGAACAATCTCTTCTGGCGGCACCATCACACCCAGGTCAATTACCTCGTAGTTGTTGCACGAAAGCACCAAGCCCACGATGTTCTTACCGATGTCGTGAACGTCGCCTTTCACTGTAGCCAGCAATATCTTGCCAGCCTTGCCGCCCGAAGCGCTGCGGCCAGCCTCGATGTGTGGCTCCAATATCGACACCGCTTTCTTCATTGTGCGCGCCGTCTTCACCACCTGTGGCAGAAACATCTTGCCACTGCCGAACAGCTCCCCAACCTTGTTCATGCCCTGCATCAACGGACCTTCGATAATCCGCACTGCGTCACCGTATTCCGACAAAGCATCTTGCAGGTCTTGCTCAAGGTAGTCGCTGTTGCCTTTCACCATGGCGGTCACAATCCGCTCGTCGGTGCTCAGGCCGTCATGCCAGTTCGTGGTGGCGGCAACCGATGTCGATGTTTCTGCGGCTGATTTCATTTGCTCGCTGATGGCTACCAACCGGTCGGTGGCATCGGCTCGGCGGTTCAGCAGCACGTCGTCAATCGCAGTCAGCAGACCATCGTCAATATCCGAGTACAGCACTTTCGTCGAAGGGTTCACGATACCCATGTCCTGACCGGCATGAATCGTGTGATAGAGGAACACGGCGTGCATCGCCTCGCGCAGGTAGTTGTTGCCACGGAACGAGAACGAAAGGTTGCTCACACCGCCGCTTACGTGGGCTCCCGGCAAGTTTTTCCGGATCCACTCCGTGGCGCGGATGAAGTCCAGGCCGTAGTTGTTGTGCTCTTCGATACCCGTTGCCACTGCCAGCACGTTTGGGTCGAAGATGATGTCGTAAGGATTCATCCCCACCTCGTCCACAAGCAACCGGTACGAACGTTCGCAGATGGCAATCTTCCGCTCGTAGGTAGTGGCCTGGCCTTCCTCGTCGAACGCCATCACCACCACAGCCGCACCCAGTCGCTTGATCTCGCGGGCATGGCTTAGGAAAACTTCCTCACCCTCTTTCAGAGAGATAGAGTTCACGATGCATTTGCCCTGCACGCATTTCAGTCCAGCCACAATCACTTCCCAGTCGCTGGAGTCAATCATCACAGGCACACGGGAGATGTCGGGGTCGGACATCAGCATGTTCAGGAACGTCACCATCTCCTGACGGGCGTCGAGCAGGCCGTCGTCCATGTTGATGTCCAGCACCATCGCGCCGTCTTCCACCTGTTTCAAGGCGATGGACAGCGCCTCGTCGTATTGCTTTTCTTTAATCAGCCGCAGAAACTTACGTGAGCCAGCCACGTTACACCGTTCACCCACATTAACGAATGTCAGCGGAGGGCATACGTTCAGCACCTCCAATCCTGAGAGCTGCAAATGGTCGGGGCGGGCAACAGGAATATGAGGCTGCACCGCACGGCCTTCAGTATCGCTGACCAATGAGGCGAAACTGCGGATATATTCATCGGTTGTGCCGCAGCAACCGCCGATGATGTTCACCAAGCCGCCAGTCACATAGCTTGCCATCTCGCTCGCCATCTCCTCAGCGCTCTGGTCGTATTGACCCAGGGAATTGGGGAGGCCGGCGTTCGGATACACGCTGATATAGTAAGGAGCATGTTTCGACAGCTCTTTAAGGAATGGAAGCATCTGCTTGGCTCCGAAAGAGCAGTTGAGGCCCACGCAGAAAAGGTCGGCATGCGACACGCTCGCCAGGAAGGCGTCAAGAGTCTGGCCCGACAACGTGTGTCCACCGGCGTCGCTCACTGTCACCGACAGCATCACGGGCAAACGGCGACCTGTCGATGCCATCGCTTCTTCGGCGGCATAAAGGCCGGCTTTGCAGTTCAGCGTGTCGAAAATGGTTTCAAAAAGCAGCAGATCCACACCACCCTCAATCAACGCCACCACTTGCTCCTTGTAGGCTTCAGCCAGCTCGTCGAATGTCAGGCTCCGCTGCGACGGATCGTTCACGTCGGGGCTGATGGAGCAACTTTTGTTAGTAGGACCGATTGAGCCAGCCACAAACCGCGGCTTGCCGGGTGTCTTTGCCGTATATTCGTCGGCCAGACTGCGGGCGATGGAGCAGCCGGCAAGGATGATGTCGCGGCATGAGTTTTCCACGTGGTAGTCGCTCATCGATATCCGTTGGCTCGAGAAGGTGTTCGTCTCTATGATGTCCGCTCCAGCCTCCAGATAGCGCCGGTGGATATCCTCCACGATGTCGGGACGTGTCAGATTCAGCACATCGTTGTTACCCTTCATCAGTCCCGGAACATCCCGGAACACATCGCCACGGAAGTCTTGCTCCGACAAGCCGTAGCTCTGAATCATCGTTCCCATTGCGCCGTCAAGCAGCAATATACGCTCTTTTATAACCTTTTCTATCTTTTCTGTCTTTCCCATCATTT
>OMUD01000049.1 GCA_900314125.1 uncultured Prevotellaceae bacterium
GGACGGCGCGTGTCCTTGATGCCGCTCAGCACCTTGGAGGATGAGGTGATGTAGTCGCTGCCGTTGCGGCAGAAGAGCACTGCGCGGAGGTCGTATGCCTTCTCGAAGAACTCACCTTCTCCATAGAATTGAGTCTCGATGTTTCCGTTCATTGGAATCATCTCCTTCACGCCGCTGGCCAGGTTGTACAGGGAGTCGTCGGCGAAGAAGGAGCAGATGTTCACCCAGTAGTCGTCGCCCCGCGCACTCTCCTTGTATTGGAATTCAATATGATCGAAGTTCGGCTGGTTCTTGTCGAATCCGTCGATGGTGACAGGCATGTGATAGCCCGTCTTGTCGTGCGGCGCGTCGGTGTTCATCACCCATTTGTCGCCAGGGTTGGAGATATTCACCGGCCCTGCTGAACGGAGGAAATGCACGTCGAACGTCACCTCGTCGAAGCAGCTGGTGTCTTCCTCCGATTTCAGACCGAGCCTGATTCCTTCATAATCGAATCCGTTGCCGGCATACACCTCAAGGGTTTTTTCCGTCACGTGTCCCGGTTCGATGCTGATGGAGAATCCGTCCCAAGTGACAGGATAGCCATCCACTTTCAAGACTGCGCCGTTCGGGTTGCTCGTGTCGTCAAGATAGAGGTTCAGAGCAGGGTAAACGTTTTCAGGACTCTCGCTCTCGTTGGCCAGATAGAGTTTGAAGCGGGCTGGCTCTCCGTAAGGCACACCGCTCACACTCTGCTTGTCCATCCTGATTTTCGGGTTCTCGATTTTCTTCGTCGCCACGTCAAGCACCTCGCCGTTTCTGTAGAATGAGGTCACACGCTCGCCTTCGTAAGGACGGCAGGTGGCGCCGCCGCGGGTGCGATAGACAAAGCTCTTCGCATATTTGAAGTCTCTGGTTTTGAAGTAGCGGCTGATATAATCGTTGTCGTAGTTCACGTTCCCATAGAATTTCTCAGACGTGAACACATCCATTTCTGTATCTGCCACATCGGTTGCATTCACGGTTTTCACCCTATAGACATCGAAATTCAGATGGCTCTTTTTGTCCATCTCAATATCAAAGCTTTCCTTGCGGCTCCAGGAGCGGTCTTTCTCAAATTCAGGAACAGTCTCAAATTCAAGGGCTGGCTCAAACTCAATTTCAAGTTTGGTGCCGATGAATCCCACTTCCACGTGGTTGTTGCCCGTCTTTGCGATGCCGCTTCCGATGCCACCGACTGTCTTCGTGAGTTTGCCGATGGATGAGAGGTATTTGAACAGGGTTCCGCCGAATTCAGCAGCCAGAGCAGGCGCGATGGCGATGCCGGCACCAGCTGCCCCGCTCATGAAGAAACTGTCGTAGATGTCGGTGAAGATTGGTATGTGGAGGCTGTAGGCATAATCATAACTGCTTTCAAATTCTTCCTCATAGCTCATGCCCACACCGCCGTCAACATCAAAGTTCTTCACCAGTTCATTGGCGCTGAGCTTCTCTTTCTCATTCTGAATCAGCATGGCAACCCATGTGAAGAAGGTCTGGTTCAAGTCATAGACCTCATCTGTCAGTTCTGTTTCATCATAGCCGTCAGGCAGGATGATACGGTAGTTCATGCCATCATGCACCGGCGACTTGCTGGTATAGCAATAGTATTCGCCTTGGTATGTGTTCGCCACAGCGAAGTTTTCGTCTTCTTCACTGACCAAAGAGTGGTAAACCGGCTTTTGGGTTGCGTTGGCTTTCTTTTGAGCTTCGGCCTCAGTTCCTGTGAACATCATGGCCTTCGTCCGATTCATGATGTCCGGCAGCGTGTTGGTGATGATGTGCTGCTGGGTGTGCATGAAGGTGGATTTGAACTTCGGACCGACGGCGAGCGACTCGTCGCGTACGAGGTGGTACAATTTTCCGTCGCCGCCTTTTCCTGATGCGATTTCAAGTGCCTGTCCTGCCTTCACCGCCCCTTGCATCTGCTGGAAGGCTGCGTCAGGAATGGCACGGATGGTGAGGGCCGGTGTGAGTGTGACGCTCTGCTGCACGCCGATAAACACGTCGGCAGGTGCGCCCACCAGTTTCGAACTGCTGCTGGTGGAGATGTCGTTGCCGGCTTTCATCGTGTAGGAGAACGCACGTTTTCCCTTTCCGTTGGCAATGATGTCGATTTTGGTCTCCCAGTCGGTCTCTGCTCCGTAGTTGAAACCGGCCACACCGCCGGCACCCATCGGAGCCGCCACCATACCACTGAAGTTGGCGATGGAAGAGCCTTGCTTCAGATTGATTCCGGTTCCTAATTTCCATTCCATGTCCATGGAATAACTGTATTTCAGCTCTGAGCCTTTGCTCAGCGTGGCCTTACTGCCGCCTCCAGGCGGGTCGCGCAGGATGTCCACCAAAACCGGGCGGTCCACACTGACGATGTCCTTAGCTCCCGGGCGAGCATAGATATTGAGTACGTAGGCGTTGAGTGGGGCTGCCTCGTAGGTGGTTCCGTCGAGTGTCAGTGTCATGGACACCGTTTTGAGCGCTTCTTCTTTTGTCAGCAGATAGGTTGTCTGCGATGCAGTGATCGGAACGATGGCTTCTCCGTTGTCGTCGAGGTCAACATCCTGCTTGTGGGTGGAGCTGATCATTCCATTCTGGATGGAGACTGTTCCTCCCTTGAGCTTCACCACGTCGATGGTGTCGCTCTGTGAGTTGTTGTTCCAGAAGTAGCGCTCCACGGCGGCGAGCTTGAACGGATACTGGCGCTCGATGCTGAACACAGGATGGCCGAAGGTGTATTCCACCTTCTTGGCTTTCGTTTCGCTTCCCTCTGTGCTCACTTCTATGCTCACCTCATAAGCCAGTGGAACGGTGGCTTTCGTGCCGTCCACATTGGCGAAGCTGTAGTTCAAGTCACCGAAATAACCGAAATTGTTGAAGCCCAGCTGCTGATAGGTGAGCTCAACCGGCGCATGCCAGATGCGGTTGTAGATGGCATTGTATTCTACCTCCACCGACTCCACGTCGCTTCCTCCGTAGGTGGTGAACGGGCCTTTGTAGGTCTTCTTGATTGGTGTCAGGGTGTTGGTGAGGTCAATCACGTCGCTTGCCTTGCCTTCCTGGAAGAGGGTGGCGTGTCCCGTACAGTAGATTTGCTGCACCTTCCACTTCACTGGAGGGAGCATCACCTCGTATTCCCCGGTGTGTGGGTCAGGCCATATCCTCACCGTCCGGCGGTTGGTGTGGACCACCGTTCGGTAGTC
This sequence comes from uncultured Prevotellaceae bacterium, assembly GCA_900314125.1. GTDB lineage: Bacteria > Bacteroidota > Bacteroidia > Bacteroidales > Bacteroidaceae > UBA3839. Next base: position 3,219 of record OMUD01000049.1, read on the forward strand.
GAATGCCTTGTCGTGCCGCTGGTGATAATACACCGTGTCGGTCTCTTCTTTCAATGGGTCGGTGATGTCATAGACCAGTCTTGATTTGTTGTCACCTTCCAAGGCGAGCACCACCACGATGGTGTCACCCAGGTTGTTGTGCGACAAACTGTTGGCGAGAGGAAGGCCGCCTTGGCGGCTGCCGCCTGCTACACGTCCGATCAGTTTCACTGTGGTGTCGTCGTAGAAATAGGCGAGGCTCACATCACCATGGAAGTTGACGCCGTTTTCCTGGCCGCTCTTTCCTTTATACCAACCACCTTCCTTGAAGTCGTGGCCGTCGAGCTGAGCCTGTATCTTGTTGTTTCCTTCGTTCACGTAGAACTGGAACCGTCCCTCGGTATCTGTCTCCAATGCTTTTCCTGTGGAGTTGTGCACCTCATGGCCGTTCACCTGGAAATGTACGCCGGGAACCGGGATGTTCGTGCCGCTATAGACCACCTTGCCGGCGAACTTGTAGCCGGAGACAACGATGAAATCCGTAAGCTCCGCATAGTTTGTCTTGCCGTTAAATTCTGCTGTGTGGCTCGTGTTGGCTTGTCCCAAATCCACTCCAGACGGCCTCACGCGGTAGGTGATGGTGTTCTGATTGTAATAACCCAGCTCATCGACTTCGTAGTGTCCTTTGTCGTCTGTGGTCAGATAGATTTCCTGGCCGTTGGCAGACACAATCACGGTGATTCCTGCCAGTCCAGTACCGTCTGGATAGCGCACATAGCCTTCGAGCTTACCTGTGTGCTTGCAGGCACCTTCCACGATTTCCGTCTCATTGTAGTGCATGCCCTCGCAGTCGATGGCGGAACGCACCTTGTATTCATAATCCACGATTGGGGAGACGGTGGTGTCTTCGTAACCCAAGTCCATGATGCCGGATTTCACGGTTTCCCATTTGCTGTCGTCAGCACCTTTCGGACGGCGCATCACCTCGAAGAAGTCGATGACCCCGCCTTCAGTTTCCCATGTCAGCATCACGCTGCTCTGGCGGGTTTCGGTGACGAGAGAATTGCTTTTCACCTTACCGCTTGACTCAAAGTATAAGTTATCGGTCTCCACCATCACTTCCCGCCTTCTTTCATCCGACAAAATGTTGCTCTTTGGGGTGACGAACGGGAATGTGCTGGTCTTCTCCCATTTGGAACCAAGAACTTTCAGTCCTTCATCTGCTGAGCTTTCAGAATCAGCGGTGAAGACTTTGTAGCAGTTGTCATATTCATCTCCCTCGTGAGCCCAGACATAGCAATTCTTGAACTCTTGAATCCGCTCCGGGTTGTTGTCGTATGGAGCGAATGGGTGGATTTCATTGAATTGACGGGCATTCAACGGTGCATAGACACAATTGTTGAAGATGGCTGTCTTCACAAATTTGCTGATGAATCCGGATGATTCCCTCACCGTCTGATTCAAGTTTTTGAACTCTCCGGCAAACAGACAATCATAGAATTTGACATTATCGCCATAATTCACAAAACCTGCATTGTTAACATCGGAAATGGATAAGTTGAAACGGGAATTGGAACGGCATCGGTAAAATGTTACATTGTAGGCTCTGTAAATAAAGCCTGTCATTTCGGAACCTGATTTCTTGGATGGCATTTCAACCGTCAGGTTCCTGAATGACGCATTCTCCGCATTTTCAAGCAGTTCCTTATTGTTCTCCATGACGATTTTGTGACCGTTGCCTTCGAATATGCCCTTGTAGGGATAAGCTGCATTTCCTATATATGTGTTCGTGTTCAGATAAAGGTCAGTCGTGAGCAACACGTTGACACGTTTTCCTTTTTTCACTAAGGCAGCCAATTCTTCCCATTTGGAAGGGTTGTCGATAATGATCCAGGTGTCCTTGCAAACCAATGGCGAATTGCCGTAATCCACTGTCATGGAAATCTCATAATTGACACAGGACCTCGGCAGGTTGAATGATTTCACCTGGGCTTTAATATCATCTTGCGTCAACTCATGTATGAGGCTGTCCACCAACTCGCCGTCTTCCTTGTACATCCTTACGATGATTTTCATGGTGGCGCGTTCATCCCACACATAGCGTTCAGTTGCACTCTCTGGTTCCAAATAATTCCAAGTTGCCTGCAATGTGTGCATCTCAGAATTGGTTTCTATTCCTGAAGCATCCTTGATGGTCAGAAGGTTGAGCTTGTTGCTGAAAGAAGTGGTTGCGGTCAGCGGATTGTTCAGCCATCCCCACACAGCAGACACACTGCGCCTTACACGATAGCGGGGGGTGATGGTGCCATCATCTCCCAGTTGACTGGATTCCAGCGATTCTATGAATGTGTCATCATCGATGGAGTAGGTGCCCTCAGTATTGGAGAACACCTCGGTGTTGATGGTCACATAGTCATCCTCTTTGCCGGACAATGAACGTTGGATTTCCCAACTGTCGGGGTCTATCAGGTCTTCCATGCCGACATTGTCGATGTCCCAAGTCACCCTCACTGTTCCACTGTGGTCGTCCAGCATTTCGGCTTTCATATTCACGGGCGCATGGAGCAGTGGAACATCATACGGGTCGCTCTTCACCGTCAGTATTTCTCCGGAATCGTTCACGTCCTTATACTTCACTTGCACTACCAGGTTCTTGTGAGTACTAGCGGCATCAAGCACGACATAGCCGGATGCGGCTTTCTCTAACGGTGCCGTGATCGTATTCCCGTATTTATCTTTATAGGTGTAGCTCACTTCTGTCACCTGACTCTCATCCACGGCGATCATCCATGGCACCAACACCTTTCCGGCATACTGTGCCTCGTCGGAGATAATGGCCTGGGTGAGGGTGGGGGTCATGATGTCCATCTTCTCAGGAATCTCAATCGTCTTGTTCGGGATGTTATCTACATAACGCCATGTATAGCTGTTGTTGCCGTCGCGCTGTACATCCCAGCGGAAGGTGAGCTTTTTTCCACGAAATCTCACAGGGACAATCCATTCCAACTCTGCATACGCTTCCTCCGTTCCGTTGAAAGGAATATAGAATTGTTTATAGAAGTCGTTGTCCAGTTTCACGCCACCGCTGTTCAGTTGCAGCGTCATCGTTCCGATATCTGCCTTGAAATTACACAGCACGTTGGCTTTGTTGGCTGCAATGTTTTTTTCAACAGTTCCATAACCCAGAATACGATTCCATCTCCCCCCATCGTACTCTATGTAAAGCTCACTGGGCTCTACGGCCCATGAGTCGGTGTCAACTTTGTTGTATACCGGCATCTTGATCACGATGGTGTTGTTTCCGCGGAGTTCCACGGAATAGCAGTCGGGATTGTCGATGCAGTATTGGGGTTTGAGGTCATCCGCCAATGAAGGCAGCGGACACATCAACCATGCCAATAGGACTGACAGCCAAGTGCCACATCCTAATTTCTTCAATAATTTTCCCATAAATTCAGTAGTTGTGTATAGTTTATAATTATTTTCCCTTCTTTGTTTTTTGAAGTATTATAATCTCGTTCCCGTTCATTCTTTATTCATGCTCATTCTTGTCCGATATCTCGTGTTTTGAATAAGACATAACTTTTGATTGAGATTGAAATAAACAAATATCGTTAAAAAAAATGAAAGCACAAAAAAAAC
>OMUD01000172.1 GCA_900314125.1 uncultured Prevotellaceae bacterium
CAGTATCGTGTGGCTGAAATCTTTGCGAGCATTGGTAAATTCAGCCAGACCGTCACTTTCCCTAAAGCGGGTACTTACGAACTCTCTGCTTCTGCTTTCCAGCGCACAGGTGCTGTCAGTGCAGCTGCTGCAGCCTATCAGGCAGGAAACGAACCTCGCTTTGCCGTGCTTTACGCTGGTGACCGCGCCACTTATGTGCAGTCAATTTTCGATGAGGCAGGCAGCAACGGTGAGGTTGGAGTGACTTCCGATCTTGGCTATATTCCTAACTCCAAAGAGCAGGCTGGAAACTACTTCTGGAACGAGACGCTCTATCGTGGTAACGACAACAAGGTACTTTTCTATGTGAGCGAAGACAACGCGCAGGTGGAAATCGGTGTGAAGACCCTCAACAACGCAGCATCAAGCTGGACCGCATTCGACAACTTCCGTCTCACTTACCTGGGCTCGGAAGACCTGACCAACGCAACCGTAGCAGCCACTCCGAACGTGACCGCAGGTGGCGTGTATATCTACAACACGAAACTCGGCAAATATGTGAACCAGGGTGAGTATGCCGGCACCAGCGGCGTGGTTGAGACCGAAGGCGGTGTGGACTTCACCATGGCAGCAGGAACTGACGGTGGCTATACATTTGAATCTAAAATCGGTCTGCCGGAAGATTTCAACACCACTCGTGAGATCACAGGCAACTATTACCTCTACAACAACAACGGAAAGATCTATACTGATGGTGACGGAAGCACTGACATCGTCAACAACTTCAAATTCCAATCTACCGACAAGGACAACGTTTACTATATTTACACTGAAGTGGACGGTGTGAAGCAGTATGTCACTGTGGGTGACGGTAAGAGCATGACTGCAACTCCGATTTTCATCGTCAACGACGATGCCAACCAGTGGAAACTGCAGACCAAGGCTGACCGTGTGGCCAACCTCAACGAAGCTTTTGCTGGCAATGGCGTGGATGCCACCTTCTATATTGAGGACCCAGATTTCGCTGTTGCCAATTCCCGCATCAAGGCATGGAACATCGACGGACAAGTGCGCACTTACGGTGAGTGGTGGTCAAGAAACAAGGCTTCTGCCTCCTTCTCTCCTTACACAGCATGGCTTAACGATTGCCGAGACTATAAGGTGCCGGAAAGCTGGTTTGGACGTGATGTCAACAACATCAAGAAATATGCTTATCCTGCCATGAACCGTACTGACTTCGGTGTGGTGTCACAAGAGCTGACGGGATTGAAAAACGGTGTGTATGTGCTCTCCTGCCAGGGATTCTATTGCGATGGCCATCCTGGTCATACCAAGTTGAGCGATTCTCCTGATGGTCTCTATAAGGAGTATTGGAACAACAACACTTACGTACGCCGCACTTTCCTTTTTGCCAACGACACTCGTATCGCACTCAAATCCGTAATGGAAGATGACTTTGGAAACGGAGCTATCGTTGTTGACAATGACTTTGACGACTATTTATGCGGTGCGGAATTCTATAATGACAAATATCCTAACCAGATTCCTGTGATCGTGACGGATGGAAAACTGACAATCGGTATTGCCAAGGACAGCAGGAGAGTGGAGGACTTTGCCGCTTTCGACAAGTTCAGACTGACTTACTACGGAGCTGCCACAGACGTGAATGCTTTGAAAGCCGCTTTCGATGCCGCTTATCAGAACACCGTGAATATCAACGACGTGATTGCTCCACACTCAGATGCCACTACAGAGGAGAAAAACCAACTCAGCAGCTTTGTGAATGAATTTGCCACAGCTCCTACGGAAGTAGAAACCCTCACGACGGCTATCGAGACCCTCAATGACTTCAATCAGAAATACGATGAGGCTGTCATTGCCTACGACATCTACAAAATCTTGAAGAGCGAGTACGACAACGATTACTATACACAAGAGAAATGGCCGTATGCAAGCACGGTGAAACGAGCTGCGATGGTGGAGGCTTTTGAGACGACCACTCCGCAATCTCTTGAGCAGTCTGTCAACGCCATCAACGACCTCCGTCTGTATGTGGAGTCGAACGCCAAAGCTGAGCGTATCAGCGAGGAGAAGGCTGGCGACCCAGACTTTGAGACTGAATATTCTATCGAAAGCCGCAACTTCACTAAGCCTGAGAATATCGTGAACCCTGATTTCAGCGATGGACTGAACGGATGGACTCAGTCTAAAAACGGCAGTACCGGTGGTGATGTGAATTACACAAACGATCTTCGACGCGCACAGTTCTTCCCACGTTATGCTGACGCGGAGGAAAAGACGATTGATAACTTTAAGACCAACTATCTGGGCTATTCCGGACTTCCGCTGAACCTCACTACAACACAGCGGGTGAAAGGTTTGAAAGCCGGACAGTATATCGTGACCGTTTCGCTTGCTCCAACCGGCAACACCCGTGTGAAAGCCACAGTGGAGTCAAAAATCGGTGACAAGGTGGTGAACCGCTCTGTGTCGAGTCTCCCGATTACAGAAAGCAATGGTGGAGCTTATACCAACGGATGGTATGACACTTGGTTCGTGGCCAACATCACCAACAGCGAGGAAGTCGTTACGCTTTCTTATCAGGCTATTGGCGGAACCCCATGGGATTGGGCTTCGACTGGCGTGGCAAACGTGCGTGTCTATAGAATTGACCAACCTCAGGAATTCTATTTGGATGAGGACAAGGAAGACCTTACTTACCTGCCAGAAAACGGCAAAACCAATGCTAAGTGTGTGCTCCACCGCTCTGTGGATGTTGACAAGTGGAACTCACTGATTCTCCCAATCGACCTCGACTACGAGCAGTTTGTGGATGCATTCGGAGAGGGTGCGAAACTGGCGAAGATCAAGGGACTTGACGAGACCCATCTCACAGAGGGCATACATTCACTTATCGTGTTCGAAGAAGTGGAACTGGGCACCAACCTCCCTGCCGTGCAGGCTGGCACCCACTACATCCTGAAGCCGACCAAAGCTGCACCGTTCATGGAAGGTACCTACACGCTCTCTGACGAGACAACCACCATCCCTGCTCCTTACTATCTCATCGACAACGTATCGATTGAGGCTCGCAACAGTCTCAACGTCATCGACACTCTGTTTACTACCACAAGCGCCCCGACAGAGCACATCTACTACAAAGGCCAATATGTTAAAGCCAACATCCCAGCCAAGTCCTACGCATTTGCCAAGGGTGATCTCTATCACATCGCGTCAGAGCTTCCGATGAAGGGATTCCGTTGCTGGATTGAGGAAAGCGCAGACCCAACCGTGAAGTCTAACCTCTCCTTCCGTATTGAGGGACTTGATGAGTCGGAGGCAACCGTGATCGACGGCGTGGAGATTTCTGACAACCCAACCAATGGTGACGACAACCGTGTATATAACGTGAGCGGTCAGTATGTGGGCACTGGTGCCGACACATTCAACGCTCTGCCTAAGGGTGTGTATGTGGTCAACGGAAAGAAAGTGGTTGTGAAATGAAATTAGTGATTATCATTAAACAAAGAAACAGATATGAATAAGAAAACATATATGAAGCCTATTGCGGAAGTCGGTCAGCTCCAAGGAGAAGTGACAATGGAAGCCACATCCTGGACCGTTACCGGAAATGGCGAGGTGGTGAATGATGACGAGATCATCAAAATCATCGATGGAGACCCAGAAGGCGGACTTTCTGTGAAGGGACGTGCAGACGTATGGGATAATCCTGTGGAGAACTCACTCTGGTGAGTTGACCGATAGAAAATCTATTGTTTGATCCTGTAACAACTCTTTTTGATGAAGCCGGAAATGCAAGACATCCACAGCTGTTGGCCTCTGAAGTTCGCTTCGGAACCACTGAAAGTGGAGG
>OMUD01000048.1 GCA_900314125.1 uncultured Prevotellaceae bacterium
CCAATCCAAATTCAAATTTACGAAAAAAAACGGAAAAAAGAAGTATAAACTTGTAAGTAAGGTAAAAAAACGATATCGGCTTCGTTTCGCAACGAAGCCGACACTAAAAAAATTATAGAGAATCGGGGAGAATTATTAGATTAGCCTTAGCTAACCATTACAAAGGTATGACATTAAATTGTAATACTCAAATTTTTGGGGATATAATTTACCATTTTTCTTATTTTTTTTCGTTTTTTGCACATTTTTCTTAATTTTGTACGTTATTCCACTAAAGTTTTCTGCATACCAATGCGTAAAAAAAAGCATGCGAAAGGGGAATCGCATGCTTTTCATATCCGATAAAAATTGTGATCACTTAATCAAAACAAATCCTCCGTCTTTCGCCATGATTACATTGAAGGCTTCCGGTTTGCTGACCAGCTTGCTCTTGTCATAATCTGGATCCTGATTTTTCAAGTTGTCGGAATAGATCCTCACATGGTCACCCTTTTCGATGAATCTTGACAAATCAAGGGTAAGTTTAAGCGTTTCACCTGTGGCGTTGACACCCACCACATACCAAGTGGAATGATGCTTTCTTGCCATAACCACATACTTTCCAGGATATCCATCGACAAAAGCCGTTTCATCCCAAGTTGTTGGAATTTCCTTGATCAAATCCATGGAAACCTCAGGCGCTCCCCCTTCGTTCTCTGGCTGAAGATTTTCGGGCGTGATGGCGAAGTTCTGTATCGGGTTTTGGAAAAGAACGGTTGTGGCGAGCTCCATGCAGTCAGTAGTTCTGCGGGTGTTGCCACCTTTATTTCCTTTGTGGAGATGCCTGTTCATGAAACATCCTCCAAACTCCATGCATCCCACCGCATTGCGTATGAACGGATGCAGACACGCATTGAAGGATTCCACATCGCAGAAATGCTGTGAGAAATAAATGTTCTCACTTGCGAGCACGGCTTCGCTTCCCACATAGTTTGGATACATTCTCTCCCATCCTCTCGGCAGGGTGCATCCATGGAAGATGACCATCAGCCCGTGGTCGTCGGCATCGCTGAGAATCTGTTCATAAAGACGTATTGTCTCCTGCTTGTCGCCTCCAAAGAAATCGACTTTTATTCCCTTCACCCCAATATCCTGCATCCACTTCATGGTCTGCTTCCTGATGATGGAGTTGTCCATGCGGTTGATTGGTCCCTGCTCAATGTCGTTCCAATATCCGCTTGAGCTATACCAGAGGAACACGTCGATGCCCTGACTGTGGGCATATTGCACAAGTCTTTCGATTTTCTCCTTACCGATGTTGGTATCCCACCAGTTGTCCACCAACACATATTCGAATCCCATGGCCTTCGCCAAGTTGATGTAGCGCACCTGGTCCTCATAATTGATGGAGTTGTCCTGCCACACAATCCAGCTCCATGTTCCGCGTCCGAATTTATAGTCGTGCTTTGTTTCATAGAGGGGTTCCACCACATCAAACGGAATGGTGGTCTCGACAATCGGTGCCAAAGTAGCGCCCACAGTGATTGTTCTCCATGGCGTGCATCCCGGGAGAGCAAAAGCTGGTTCCACCGTTCCGTTGCCGTTGTTTTCCTCTGGCATAGGAAGTTCGATATGATATTTTCCCCCACCCTGATGTTCGCTCAGGTGTGTTCCGCAATAGTGGCTGTCAACTCCAGTTTCAGAGATGAGCACCCATCTTTTACCTCCATCCACCTTAAACAGGCATGGGAAAGTGTATCCATGGCCGTATTGCGACTTCTCAGTCATCGGCACATCGGCTTTGTATTCCTCCTCATAGCTTGGTTTTGTGCGTTTCCATCCAATCATGGCGTCGCTCTGCGGAGAAAGGAAAGTGGTAGTACCGTCAGGGAAATCAAATCCCGTGTCCTCGCTCATGATTCTCACTGAAGCCGTCTCTTTGTGTTTTTTCAATTCATACCTGAAAGCGATGTCGTTGTCAGATACTTGGAAGCAAATGGTGAATTGCTGCCCTTTTGCATTCTTGACGTTCACCTTGAGTCCGTTTGCCACATAATGGCAGAAAGCCTGCTTGGAACGGTTCATCTCATAGCGTTTGTCCACCTGATAGTTTTCTGAGCTGACGAACTGAAGGCCTGATGCATAATCTCCGATATTGGCCTGGAATCCGAGCGGAGAATCCTCCAGCACACGGGTTCCGTCGTAATCCACAGCGTAAGCCGCTTTTCCATTCTGGACATTAATCTCCACAGAGAGTTTTCCGTCAGGTCCACTCACTTTCGCGTTTTGCGCATTGGCACCCATCATGAAGGCGGCCATGCAAAAAGTAAGAAACAGTCTTTTCATTTTATTTGCGTTATTGTTCTGCATTCGATTCTTATTTGCAAAGATAGTGAAAGCCTACAGAATAAAAAAGCAAAGTAGAAAATAAGTTGGTGAGAATTTTGTTCTTCGGTCAGATTCCATTATCTTTGCAGTTTAGTAATGATACATTTAAAACGAATAAAGTAATAAGAAAAAAGAATCAAGATGAAGCGACTCAGACTTTTCCTTTTGCTTGCCGCAATGAGCCTGACGGCAGCAGCCCAGACTGCATTTGAAGAAATCAAGCAGAACCGTTTTCTCTGTGCGAGCAATTATCTGGACTACGACAATTATCCTGCCACCGCCAAGCTCACCCCAACTCCAAAGGGATATGAGATGTATTACCTCTCCCACTACGGCCGCCACGGTTCGCGCTGGCTGTTGAACACAGGTGACTACATGCGGGTGATTGAGCCTATGCGCAAAGCGAAAGAAAACGGAAAACTGACCGCGAAAGGTCAGGAAGTGCTCGACAAGCTTGAAGCATTCTATCCCGGCACGAAGGGGCGTCTCGGCGACCTCACAGTAGTTGGAGAACGTCAGCATCACGGCATCGCACGCCGTATGACGGAACATTTTCCTGAACTGTTCTCCACTCCCAACCTTCCCATAGATGCCCGCAGCACAGTGGTAGTACGTTGCATCTTGTCGATGACAGCAGAATGCGAGGAACTGGCCGCCTTCAACAAGACAGCACGCATCCACAACGATGTGAGCGAGTCGCTTCAGTATTACCTCAACCAGCCATGGCGCGGCTTGGTGAAGAAGAACAGCAATCAGGGCAACAAGCAGCTAGACGCCTACCGCAACGACCTGACCCATCCCGACAGGCTGATGAACGTTTTGTTCAATGACAAAGGTTGGACAGACGAGAATATGAAAAGCGGCCAGTTTATGCGCGGCATGTTTGAAATCGCGACAAATATGCAGAGCCATGACCAGCATGAGGATTTGCTGGATCTATTCACCGATGAGGAATGCTACGACCAATGGCGCATCCGCAATATTGATTGGTATCTCCATTACGGCGCCGCCCCACAGACTGGCAGCGTGATGCCGTTCAGCCAGCGGAATCTCTTGAAGAACATCATTGAGACCACAGATACCGTGACCAAAAAGCAAGCCACCCTGCGTTTTGGCCACGAGGTATGCGTGATGCCGTTGGCCTGCCTTCTGGAACTGGGCAGTTGCGGAGCTCAGGTGGAGAATCTTGACACGTTGGACCACGTGTGGCGCAACTACAATATCTTCCCAATGGCCTGCAACGTCCAGCTGGCCTTCTACCGTCCGAAGAAAGGGAAGGACGGCGACATCCTGGTAAAGGCTCTTCTGAACGAACGGGAGGTAACCCTTCCTGTGGCAACAGACCAATATCCTTATTACAAATGGTCGGTTCTCCGCAAATATTATCTCGATAAGATTGCCCGTTTCGATGAGCAAGACCAATAGCTATTGCAGAAAAGAACGATAGCTTAGTTTATTTGTAATTTAATCATTATCATAAATAAGAAAGACAATGCGAAGATTAGCCTTATTCCTGCTGTTGGCAACGCTGTTCATCCCAGCCAGTGCCCAGTCCACCACCCCATTGACCCTTCAAGGCTCAAAAGGCAAGTTAAAAGCAGTGATTCACAAACCCCGCCTCGCCTCAAAGAAGTCGAAATGCGCGTTTGTGTTGATTCTCCACGGTTTCACCGGCAATAAAAACGAGACCCTTTTGGAACAGATTTCCAAAGGTCTTCAGCAGCGCGGCATCGGCTCCATCCGTTTCGATTTCAACGGTCATGGCGAAAGCGAAGGCCCGTTCCAAGAAATGACGATAGAGAACGAGATAGAAGACGTAAAGAAAGTGTTGAACTACGTGAAAAGTCAGCCATGGGTTGACGTGAAACGTCTTGGTCTTGCCGGTCATTCGCAAGGTGGCGTTGTAGCGAGTATGACAGCCGGCTTACTTGGTTCTGATCAGATTAAAGCATTGGTGCTTCTTGCTCCAGCCGCCAACATCGGTGAGGATGTGCGTCACGGCAGTTTGCTCGGCACAAAATTCGACATCAACCACATTCCTGAGCGTACGATGGTTTGGAACCACCCTGTAGGCCGCCGTTACATAGAAGTGGCACGCGACATGAAGATGTATGAGACCGCGTTCCAGTTCACTGGTCCAGTATGTGTGATTCATGGGAGCGCCGACAATGCCGTTCCTTGCAAATATGGCAAGAAATATGCTGATGGCTACAAGAATGCCACCTGGGTGCTCCAAAAAGAAGACGGCCACGGTTTAGGCAAGCACCGCGCTCAGACGCTCAGCACTATCTATAAATTTTTTGAAAAGAAACTGTGACGGTAAGATTTGGATGAATCATTCCAAATCACCTGAAAAACGTATGGCATCGCGTTTCTGTGCTTTGACATAGATATCAGCGGTGCCATTGTCGTAGATAGTTACGACATAGACATAGCTATCCTCCTCGTTTTTCACGGCAAATTCAAACTCAGAGTTGTGTTTCTTCTCATTTCGCCTCTTGGCAAAATCCTGTATAGGTGCTTCAAAGTTAAGCCCTTTACTCACCGAATAAAATGAAGGAGAATGCACCTGCCCGATATAAGGCAAGTTGGAATAAAGCCATCCGTCCTTCACCTCGAGCGTAAATTCCGAGAGCACCGGGCGACTGTAATAGCGCTGTGGATACATCTGGCTCACCCTCACTTTGAAAGCAAGTTGCGGCAACTGCTCATGTTGGAGAGCAGTTGCCGCACTATTATTCTGGAGGTTGGTTTGCGGTGTGTGACAGGAAACCAGTGCCATTACTGAAGCCACAACCAGCATAGAAAAGTATTTCTTCATAACCTTCAAAATCAATAATAACCAGTTTGGTGATTAATTCAGAAAATGGGTATGATGGGATTTACCCATCGATGAGGCAATGGGTCAAATGGTTTGCTCAATGTTCCATAAGAATGCACGGAGTCCGAGCATCTCATTATCTGTATCCACCTCATGCAGGCGTTCCATAACCACAGGTGCCACGTCATCCTCAACGATGGTGAGGATGGATGCGTTCATGCTCGGCCAAGCATGGCTTCCCAGATGCGGTTCACCTGTTTTTGTGCCACGTCCTTTAGTTTGGTCGAAGAGCGTGTATCCTTTCAGGTTCGAACGTTCAAGCACATCAATGACATGGTCATGATGCGCCTGATCGTAAGATATAAAGATAGCTTTCATTGTTCTAAGAATTGAGTTTCACTTTTTTATGCATTTTCATCGTCCTCACCGATGGTAAAGTCCATTTCCTCAGCCTTATGCTCTTTCCAGTAAGCATTGAGCGCTCTCTGCTTCTTCATCTTCCGGCGGTTGCGTTTGATTCCGTTGGAGCCGAAGATACAGAACATGGAAGGCACATAAATCAAGGTGAGAATGGTGGAAACGGTCAAACCACCGATCACCGACACACCAAGCGGTCGCCACATCTCGGCACCCACACCGTGTCCTACAGCCATAGGCACCATACCGAGGATGGTGGTGAGTGTGGTCATAAGGATAGGTCTGAGACGGCTTCTCGCCGCTGCCACAGCACTTCGGATAAGTCCGTAGCC
>OMUD01000021.1 GCA_900314125.1 uncultured Prevotellaceae bacterium
AAAGCCGTGGTTCCCAATCGGGAATCACGGCTTTGTTGTGAAGCAATAATTGCTATTGCGGATCCACGTCAAAATAAATCCTCAGGCTGTTTGCTATCGGTTGTTCCAACACCTTAGCGGCAATGCTTTGCAGAACCTGACGGGTGGTGGTGATGCTGTCGCTCAGCTGCATCTTCAAGATAATCTTTCGGATATGCATTGATTGCACGCGGCTCACCAATGGGGCGTCGGGACCCAACACGCGGTCGCCCAGGGCCTCACGCATCAGCTTGGCTGTCTGTTGGGCAAGGTGATCTACCGTGCGGAAATCAGTGTGGCGCAGGTAAACGTAAATCAAACGGCAGAAAGGAGGATAGCGGAATAACTCGCGCTCTTCCAACTGGGTGCGGTACATACCGTCATAGTCGTTTTCAACCACTTGGCTGATAATGGCATTGTCGGCAGAACGGGTCTGAAGAATCACACGGCCTTTCTTCCCTTTCCTGCCAGCCCGGCCGGAAACTTGAGCCAACATCTGGAACGTGCGCTCATAGCTCCGAAAGTCGGGGATGTTCAGCATCATGTCGGCATCCGGGATGCCAACTACCTTCACATTGTCGAAATCCAAACCTTTCGACACCATCTGGGTGCCTATCAAGATGTCGCTCTCATGCTGCGAAAAGGCGTGGATAATCCGCTCATACGACTGGCTGCTGCGGGTAGTGTCAAGATCCATGCGCGTCACTCTCGCGTCGGGGAAATAGGTGTGGACCTGCTCCTCTATCTTCTCTGTGCCTAAGCCGACGTTCATGAAGTCGCTGGTTTCACAGTTCGGACAACGCTCGGGCACGGTGTAGGTACTGCCGCAGTAATGACAGGTCAGCGAGTTCGTTTTCTTATGGTAGGTCAGACTCACGTCGCAGTGCTCGCAACGGGGGACCCAACCGCACATCTTGCATTCGATGAAACTTGAGAATCCGCGGCGGTTCTGAAACAAGATAACCTGACCATTGTCGCGGAGAGTCTCTCCGATACTGTCGAGCAAAGTCTGGGAAAAACTCCCTTTCATCCGTTTCTGAAATTTCAAACGCTTGATGTCAACCACTTCTATCTCAGGAAGTTCGATGTTGCTAAAACGGCGGTCCATACGGACGTAGCCGTATTTCCCTTCCTGACTCAGCTTATAGACTTCTATGCTTGGAGTGGCGGTGCCCAAAAGTACTTTGCCGCCATACTGACGGGCAAGCATGATGGAGGCGGAGCGGGCGTGGTAGCGGGGAGCGGGATCCTGCTGCTTGAATGAGGTCTCGTGCTCCTCGTCCACAATCACAAGCCCTAAGTCCTTGAAAGGAAGGAAAATAGAGGAACGGACACCGAGAATCACGCGGTAGGGATTGTCGCTCAGCTGCTTGCGATATACAGCTTCGCGGTCGGCATCGGGAAAACGGGAATGGTAAACGCCCAGCTCGTTGCCGAAAACGGAACGAAGGCGGTCGGTGATCTGAGTTGTCAGGGCAATCTCTGGGAGCAGGTAAAGCACCTGATGCCCTTCGTCTATGAATTTCTTGATGAGATGGATATAGACCTCAGTCTTGCCGCTTGAGGTCACCCCGTGAAGCAACGTGATGTCATGGGTATTCCAACTCTCCAGAATCTTCTGGTAGGCGGCAGACTGATGGACGTTCAGTTCATGCTGGATGCCACCCGCAAGCATGCCTTCGTATTTCTCCACTATGTTTTTCCTACGACGCTTTTTCTCAGGAGCGTCGTGCTTCATAATAGCAGGGAAGGCGGCTTTGTAAACATCGCCGAGGGGCGACATATAGTAATGGCTGATCCATTTCCAAAAGGTCAGCTGCTGGTCAGTCACCGACGGACGCTCATCAAGCAGGGTGTCAATACGTTTCAGCTGAACTCCTGTGGGAGGGGTGTCGTGAAGGCGTATCACAACTCCCACATGACTCTTGTTCTTACCGAAAGGAACGAGCACCCGCATGCCAATACCAATGCCTTGCTCCAACTCGGGTGGAACAAGGTAGGTGAAGGTGTCGAAAGGGATGGGTAACGTGATGTCGGCGTACATAGAGGTCTGGACTGATAAATGAGGGATTGGAGTGAGAGTCCAATCCCTGAGTCAAAAAGATGGTTGGCGTGAATCCAACCCCTGGAATCAAATAAATGGCAGGTGTGAATCCAAATTGGGAATCAGAAATAGTAGGTGAGGAAAATGTGGTGGGTGCCACTCTTGTCTTTCACGCCTTTCTTCACTTCTTCAAATGATTCTTTAATTTCGATGGTCTCGGCTGTGTCGCTGATTGGGATGTTGTAGCGGTAGCCCAACTGAATGTGTTTCAGTATTTTGATACCGGCACCTATATTCCAGCTGAAAGCGGAGGACTTCAACTCATATTTGTGGTTGAAGATGTTGTCATCTCCGATGTTGAAGGAAAACTGCGGTCCTGTGGCGCCATAGATGCTGCCTAAGCTGCCCAGGCCAATGGAATATTTCGCATTCAGAGGAACATCGATGTAGTCGATGTGGTCGTCCTCGCCGAGAACGTTCACCGAACGGCGGTCGTAAAGCACGGAGCCTTCGGCTGAAAGGCCTGGAAGAGGAAGGCCGATGTCTATAGTCGCTCCTACGAAAAATCCTGTGAAATTCTCCTCGTTGATCACTTCCTTGTCTAATTTCATCTGGTTGATGTTGCCGCCGGCGGTCAAACCGAATTTCACCAGCTGCGCATGACCAGCCAACGCTATCGACATCACCAAAATGGCCATTGTTAGTCGCTTTTTCATATCATCCTGTGTTTTGGGGTGAATAAATGCTTTCTTTGATTGCAGATGCAGTAATAATATTTGGCAAAGCCAAATAATTTCAACAAGCCGAGAGAAGAACAAAAACTATATTTTTTTTCTTCCAGGGTGCATCGTTTATGATGCAAATATAACGCTTTTGATTCTATATTGCAAACTTTTTTGTAACTTTGCAGTGGTGAAAACAACATCAATTCACGATTTATTCAGTCTTGTTTTTTTAGATTATTTAAGTTTCTTACAATAAATAGGTGAGAATTTCGTTATAAATCTTTAGTGACGGTCTGTCCTGTCAACAATTTTCATAAGATGAACCTGAAGAGATTTTGTTATATATTGATTTCCTTGACGATGGTGGTGGCGCAAAGGGCTGCGGCGCAGAATGAGGCGCAGTTCTCCGACTACACCCGCCTCAAGTCCTTCTATAACCCAGCTGTCAGTGGAACCGACGGTATGCTCAACGTTGCTGCGGCATACGCCATGCAGTTTGTAGGATTCGACAATGCACCGAAAACGCTTTATGTGGGGGCTGATATGCCGGTCTATTTCCTCAATCCCCACCATGGAGCGGGAGTAAGCTTGTTCAGCGACGATTTTGGCATCTTCAACCAGCAGAAAATTTCTCTCCAGTATGCCTACAATATGAAGATCGCAAAGAACACAAAACTCGCTATAGGTGCACAGTTTGGAATGATTACGGAAAAAATCGACGCCAGCGGTATAAAACTTGAAGACCCTTCTGACCCGGCTTTCCCAACATCGGCTGTCAACGGAAACCATGTTGACCTCGGGGCTGGTATATATGTCTATAACCCCAAATTTTGGGGAGGAATCAGTTCCATGCACCTCACTGCACCGCTCATCGAAATGAACGAAAGATACCAATATCAAATCGACAGGATGTATTATTTGATGGGTGGATGCAATATCCGGCTGAAAAATACGTTCTTAACTTTACAACCCTCTTTCCTCGTCATGACCGATATGGACTACTGGAGGGAGGACATACAGTGCAAACTCAAATACGAGTGGGACGGAAAAGCCATGTTCATCGGAGCGGGATACAGCCCGGATGTCTCAGCCACATTCATGATCGGAGGTAATTTCCATGGCGTCAGCCTCTGCTATTCCTACCAGATGTACACATCGGGAATCGACATGGTCAACGGCTCACATGAACTCTCACTCGTCTATCAAACTGAACTCGACTTGTTTAAGAAGGGTAGGAACAAACACAAGAGTGTCAGGTTCCTCTGATTGGGGATGAAGCGAAGGGAATGATTGAATGAAATGAAGATAAATCAAAAACAACAAGTATAAAATGAAAAAGTTTTTATTGTCTCTCTGTCTAATCACCGCGGTGCTTTTTCTCGCCGCTTGTTTTGGCGGTACAAGCCGCTCGAACTCAAGTGGAGGTGAGGTGACGGGAGTAGGGGGAAGTTCCATCACGGAACCTACGCCCTATGGCATGGTACTCGTCAACAAGGGGTCACTGAAAATGGGATCAGAAAACACCGACTCGCTTTGGGGAAAACAACTTCCTACCAGGGAAATATCTGTCGATGCATTTTGGATGGATGAACATGAGGTCACCAATTCCATGTATCGCCAATTTGTGTTCTGGGTGAGGGATTCCATCATCCGCGAGCGACTGGCGGCGGGAGGCGACGAGTCCTTCAAAATCGACGAGGATAAGAATGGAGACCCTGTCACTCCACATCTCAACTGGGCTAAGTCCATTCCATGGAAAAACCCGGACGATGAGCAGAAGGAGGCAATAGAGAGCATGTATATCCGCCACCCGTTCGACGGAACCAAAATGCTCGACGCCAAGCAGCTTAACTACAGATATGAGGTGTTCGACTATGTCACGGCGGCTAAGCGTAAATATCGCCTCAATCCTGAGGAGCGTAACCTCAACACGGATGTCACTGTCAATCCGAATGAGGTGGTGTGGATCTCTAAGGACACTGCCTATGTGGACGATGAGGGAAACATACACAGAGAGACCATCACGCGGCCACTCTCTTCCATGTGGGACTTCGTCAACACTTATATTGTTAATGTGTATCCCGACACCACTTGCTGGATTAACGACTTCCAGAATGCGGAGAACGAGATGTACATGAGGATGTATTTCAACCATTCCAACTATAACGACTATCCTGTGGTGGGAGTGAACTGGGAACAGGCCAACGCTTTCTGCAACTGGAGGACCGACTACCTCATCAAGGGACTTGGAGCAAGCGCCAAATATATGCAGCGCTACCGGCTCCCCACTGAGGCGGAGTGGGAGTATGCGGCCAGAGGAAAGGAAGGAAACGAACTGCCGTGGACCCAGGATGGCGTGAAAAGCGGAAACGGATGCTTCTACGCCAACTTTAAACCCGACAGGGGTAACTACACCAAGGACGGAAACCTCATCACGTCTAAGGTGGGAATCTACTCGGCCAACTCCAACGGACTCTTTGATATGGCGGGAAACGTGGCGGAATGGACCTCAACGGTCTATACTGAGGCGGGAGTTTACTCCATGAGTGACATGAACCCTACACTTACTTACAATGCGGCACTCGAGGACCCATATGCACTCAAACGCAAGAGTGTCAGGGGCGGTTCGTGGAAAGACCCGGAGAGCTTTATCAAGTCGGCGTGGAGATCCTATGAGTATCAGAACGTGGGACGCTCGTTCATTGGCTTCCGCTGTGTGCGCTCTCAAGTGGGAACTCCAGGAAAGAAAGTGAAGACCGGAGCAAAGACTAAAGCATCCAAGTCGAAAGGAGGAGGCGGAGGCAAGTCAGGAGCTACTCGCTCAGTGCGACGTACACGCCGTTGATTCTTTACCGAGGGATTCTTAGAAAAACCTTTATTCATAACTCGTAAATATTTCCGAAATGTCAAATAAATCGAAAAGTACAGGTATTCAGGGCTGGATGGACTCCAAAGCCGGCCAGATGTTTCTGAATTACGCATATAGCTGGGGTGCCGCTATCGTGATCCTCGGTGCATTGTTCAAACTCACCCACATCCATGGAGCCGACCTCATGCTCTTCATCGGTATGGGAACGGAGGTTATCGTGTTCTTCCTCTCTGGTTTCGAACGTCCGTGGACCGACGACGGAAAGCCGGATGTGGACTCTGAAGAGGTGGATATAGAGGCTAAAGAAGTCAGGATTGTCACGGAAAACACCTACACTCAAAAGGTAGATGATGAACCGAATGATGCTCCTGTTGTGGAGGCCAATGTGGCAGCCGTGCCGCAAGTGCAGGTGCCGCAGATTCACGGAATGACTCCAGAGATGGAGGAGGCCACACAAGGCTATGTCGAACAGCTCAACCAACTCACCGAGACGCTCAGGCAGGTGTCGGAGCAGTCGGCTCGACTCACTCGCGATTCGGAAGAGATGGAGACCATGAACCGCACGCTCACCGGCATCAACCGATTCTATGAGATGCAGTTGCGCTCAGTAGGACAGCAGAGCACTACTATCGACGACGTCAATGCTCAGACCAAGAAGCTTGCAGAGCAGCTTGAGGAACTCAATGCCGTCTATGCAAGGATGGTGGAGGCACTCAAGATGAATATGAAGGGTGAATAAGGACATGCTGTCCAACTATTTTTCTCAACTTTCAACGATTATAAATGGCTATACATAAAAATAAACTTTCACCGCGTCAGAAGATGATTAACCTGATGTACGTCGTGTTGATGGCCATGCTGGCTCTCAACGTCAGTACAGACGTGCTCAACGGTTTCACTCTCGTCGATGAGATGCTGAACCGCTCCGTGGGGATTTCATCTTCTGAAAACCAGGCGCTCATGTCCGACATCCAATTGGCCATGGATAATAATCCGGCAGTGGCCAAGCAGTGGTACGACAAGGCGCAGAAGGTGAAGAAGGAATCGGATGCGCTCTACAAATATGTGGAGGCGCTCAAATGGGCTATCGTCCGTGAGGCCGACGGTGAGCAGGGGAATATCCACAACATCTCTGCTCAGGAAAACCTCGAGGCGGCCACCCACGTCATGCTTGCTCCTGGTGTGGGAAAGGGACAGGACCTCTACAACCGCATCAATGCCTACAGGAACATGATCCTTAAGATGATCGACGACCCAGCCAAGAGGCAGAACATTGCCGACAACCTATCCACCGAACTCCCGGAAAGGGGGCTCAAGTTGGGGAAGAACTGGCAGGAGTATATGTTTGAGAACATACCTGTATCTGCGGCCGTTGTGTTGCTCACCAAAATCCAGGACGATGTGCGCTATGCGGAAGGAGAGGCGCTCCACGGAATCATCGCCAACACCAACATCAACGAACTGGATGTCAAGGTCAACGACATCCGCGCCTATGTCATTCCGAACTCCCGAACCGTCAACGTGGGCGAACGCTATTCGGCTCAAGTGGTCGTGGCGGCAGTCGATACCACTGCCAGCCCGGAGGTCTATGTGGGTAACTCGCTCCTTGAGTCGGGTAACGGAAAGTTTGAAACGCTTTGCACCTCACCGGGACAGCACACTTTCTCGGGCTACGTGCTCGTGAGAAAACGTGACGGATCAGTCATCCGCAGAAACTTCATGCAGACTTATAATGTGGTTGGTTCTACCGCCGACAAGGGCGAGAAACCAAAAACACCAGTGCCGGCTAAAGGTCCGGATGACGAGGGTAAGGCGAAAGCCAAGGCTCCAACTCCAAAAATCGGATTCGCAACCGTTTCTGCCACGCTCATGAACGTGCTCTATGCAGGATTTGAAAACCCAATCAGCATCTCTGTCTCTGGGGCATCAAGCGTATCGGCAACGATGACAGGAGGAGCTTTCCACGACCTCGGTAACGGAAAATACACTGCCGTTCCTTCTACCGTCGGACAGGATGTCACCATCTCCGTCAACGCATCAGTGGGGGGGCACTCCGAGCATATCGGCGACTTCCCGTTCCACGTGCGCAAACTTCCTGACCCTACACCATATATCCTCACAGGAGCTGACGACCACTTCAAGGGAGGACGTATCCCGAAGCAGACACTGCTCGCTCAGTCGGGCATTCATGCGGCTATCGACGACGGACTGCTCAACATACCGTTCTCTGTCACAGGATTCAAGATGGTCATGTTCGACAAGATGGGAAACGCTGTGGTTGAAGCCTCCAACTCTGCCAACTTCACTGAGCAGATGAAGGCGCAGATCCGCGACCTCCAGAGAGGAAAGCGCGTGTTTATCACTGAGGTGAACGCAGTAGGACCGGACAAGGTGCCGAGAACGCTGCCGACGGCCATGCCGATCATCATCAGATAATTGTCATTGTAAATCAATAAGGGCTGAAGAGCGTTGCCTTTGTGCCCTGGTCATATAAATCAAAGATTATGAAGAAATACATATTCCTGACTTTGGCTCTGCTGACTGCAGTCTCTGCAATGGCGCAGCCGAAGAAGTCAAGGGTGGCGCAGAACAACAATTCGGCTGCCACACAAAAGAAGGCTGCACAGAAAGTCGATAGGTCCAGCATCATGTATCCTACGGCTGTGGCGGTGCCTGAGGAGGTGACGTGGCGACGCGACATCTATCGAGAACTTGACCTGAGACTCGACGAAAATGCGCCACTCTATTATCCGGACATGCCGAAGGACGGAGAGCAAAACTTGTTCTTCACACTTTTCCGCCTGCTTAATGTGGGACGTATTCCCGCATATAACTACAAGACGGACGGAACGGAGCATTTCGACAGGGCTAACCGAATGCATTTCAGGGATATGCTCGACAGATACGAGATCCACTACGAGGTGGACTCAGCAAGGAGAGCCATCAATGTGGCGGATGCCGATGTGCCTGGATCTGAGGTGCTCAGCTATTTCGTGAAGGAGAGTTCTTACTATGACCAGAACACCGCCACTTTCCACACCCGCATCGTGGCGCTCTGTCCTGTGCTCCACAGGGCAAGCGATGAGTTCTCTTATGAGTCGATGACGCTCGAGGAGGGAGACGAGGATGTCAACCTCATCCAGAAATATCCGATGTTCTGGGTGAAGTTCGAAGATATCGAGCCATACATCAGCAAGCAGATGATAATGGTCTCCAATATCAACAACGCATCGAAGATGTCTGTGGCAGACTATCTCGCCACAAATAAGTACAAGGGAAAAATCTATATGACCACCAACATGCAGAACAAGGCCATTATGGACTACTGCAAGACCGACAGCGATGTGGTCAAGGAACAGAAACGTCTCGAAAAGGAAATGACTGATTTCGAGAAGCATATCTGGACCCCGCCTGTGGATTCTGCCACCATCGCCAAGCGCGACTCTATAGCTGCGGCTGAGGCTGCGGCAAAGAACAAGAAGAAAAACAGAAGGGCTGCACGCGCTGAGGAGGCTGAGGAAACAGAGACTGCTGAGAAAGAAAATGCAGAACCGGCTGGAGCCAGAAGCACGGCTCGAAGGGCGGCCAGCTCAGAGGCAACCGAGCAGAAGAAGACGAAGTCAACTGGCAGAATCACTGCGCGCCGACAACGGCACTGATTCGCCATAAATAACGATAAAAGGGAGACACCGACGGCACAAGCAAATGTGCAGCGGTGTCTCCTCGTTTTTTTTATGTTGCGCTTGGGGGGGACACTCCGCTATGCTTCCAGTGAATATGCTTTCAATCAGTATTTCTGCACAAACCATTATAAGTGTGCAGAAATAATACACATTTTTGTCCCTTTTGTGCATAATTTGCAGCTTTAGTTTTGCCAACTCAATAAAATTGAGTAACTTTGCATGGATTTTGGGTTTTTAGGAAGACAATGGGAAATTGACACCTAAGAACGAAGGAAATTTTATTGTTTGAGAACCAATTCAAGAACCAAGAGATTGTTTGTTCTGAAATATATTTCAATTATTTTTAAGTATAAATTTTTATGGGTTTAAAAATCATTGTACTCGCTAAGCAGGTGCCAGACACACGTAACGTGGGACCTGATGCGATGACTCCAGAGGGAACCGTGAACCGTGCGGCACTGCCAGCTGTGTTCAATCCCGAGGACCTGAATGCCTTGGAACAGGCATTGAGATTGAAGGATGCGAATCCAGGTTCAACTATCACCATGCTCACCATGGGACTGCCGAAGGCTACAGAGGTGCTCCGCGAAGGACTCTTCAGAGGTGCCGACAAGGGTGTGCTCCTCACCGACAGGGCACTTGGAGGTGCTGACACGCTTGCCACCAGTTATTCCCTTGCCCAGGCTATCAAGAAAATCGGAGATTTCGATATCATCATCGGTGGTCGTCAGGCCATCGACGGAGATACAGCGCAGGTGGGACCGCAGGTGGCTGAGAAACTCGGACTTACCCAAATCACCTACACCGAGGAAATCCTGGAATGCACTAAAGAGAAAATCGTGGCAAGACGCCATATCGATGGAGGTGTTGAGACCGTCGAGGGACCTATGCCTATCGTCATCACAGTCAACGGTTCCGCCGCTCCTTGCAGAAGCCGGAACATCAAACTCGTGATGAAATACAAGAACGCCAAGACACAGCAGGAAATCGCAGCACTCCCAGAGGAGGAGCAGAAGTTCTATCAGGACCGCCCTTACCTCACCATCCAGTCGTGGGGAGCTGCCGACATCGATGCCGACCCGAACCAAATCGGTAAGGCTGGTTCGCCTACTAACGTGAAGGCCGTGAAGAACATCGTGTTCAAGGCTAAGGAGAATAAGAGCCTCACTGCATCGGATGCAGATATCGAGGGACTCATTGTCGAACTCATTGAAAACAACACCATCGGATAATTTAACAGAGAAGAACAATGAACAACGTATTCGTATATTGCGAGCTTGAAGGCAACAAAGTTGCTGAGGTAAGCCAGGAACTCCTCACGAAGGGACGCAAGTTGGCCAATACCCTCGGTGTGCAGCTTGAGGCTGTATGCGTGGGTGCTGGACTCGAAGGAGTGGAGAAGCAGATTATTCCTTTCGGTGTTGACAAGGTACATGTGTTCGATGCACCAGGACTCTTCCCTTACACTTCTCTCCCACATACTTCGGCTGTGGTCAACCTCTTCAAGGAGGAAAAACCGCAAATCTGCCTCATGGGAGCTACGGTTATCGGACGCGACCTCGGACCACGCGTCTCTTCCGCTCTCCATTCTGGTCTCACCGCTGACTGCACACAGCTCGAAATCGGTGACTTCGACATGAATGTGAAGAACGAGGCGGGAGAAATGGTGAAAAAGCACTATGAGCAGCAGCTCTATCAAATCCGACCTGCTTTCGGAGGTTCTATCATCGCTACGATCGTCAACCCGGAGCACCGTCCTCAGATGGCTACCGTGCGCGACGGTGTGATGAAGAAGGAAATCCTCGACGAGAACTATAAGGGTGAGGTTATCCGTCATGACGTTGATAAATATGTGCCGGTCACTGATTATGTGGTGAAGGTGCTCGACCGTCATGTTGAGGCTGCCAAAAACAACCTCAAGGGTGCCAACATCATCGTTGCCGGTGGCTACGGAGTGGGCTCTCCTGAAGGATTCGACCTCCTCTTCGAGTTTGCAAAGGAAATCCATGCTGAGGTGGGAGCAAGCCGTGCTGCCGTTGATGCAGGATGGATCGACCACGACCGTCAGATCGGACAGACTGGTGTCACCGTACGTCCGAAGGTTTACATCGCATGTGGTATCTCAGGTGCTATCCAGCACATCGCCGGTATGAAGGAAGCTGGCATCATCATCTCTATCAACTCCGACCCGAATGCGCCAATCAATCAGATTGCCGACTATATCATCACGGGTACTATCGAGGAGGTGCTGCCTAAGTTCATCAAATATTACAAGAAAAACAGTAAATAAAAACGAGACAAGAAAATGGCTAATATATATACTGACAATCCCGAGATTAAGTTCCACATGCAGCATGAGCTCATGAAACGCATCGTTGAGCTCAAGGAACGTGGTTTCGAAGATAAGGACAAGTACGACTATGCCCCTCAGAACTTTGAGGATGCCATGGACAACTACGACCGCACGCTCGACATTGTGGGTGACGTCACTTCCAACGTGGTGGCTCCTAATGCAGAGGAGGTCGATGCAGAGGGACCTCATTGCGAGAACGGAAGGGTGCGCTATGCCTCCAAGACCTACGAAAACCTCGATGCCACCATCAAGGCTGGTATGAACGGTATGACCATGCCGCGTCGCTACGAAGGCCTCAACCTCCCTATCACCGTCTATACCGCTGCCAACGAAATTGTCAGCGCCGGTGATGCAGGATTTGAGAACATCTGGTCACTTCAGGATTGTATTGAGACACTCTATGAGTTCGGTGACGAGGATCAGCGTCAGCGCTTCGTTCCACGTGTCTGCCACGGTGAGACCATGTCTATGGACCTCACTGAGCCGGATGCAGGTTCCGACCTCCAGTCTGTCATGCTCAAGGCAACTTATTCTGAGAAGGACGGATGCTGGCTCCTCAACGGTGTGAAACGTTTCATCACCAACGGAGACTCTGACATCCACCTCGTGCTTGCACGTTCTGAGGAGGGCACCCGCGACGGACGTGGACTTTCCATGTTCATCTACGACAAGAATCAGGGTGGCGTCAACGTGCGTCGTATCGAGAACAAACTCGGTATCCATGGAAGCCCTACTTGTGAGCTTGTCTATAAGAACGCCAAGGCTGAGCTTTGCGGTGACCGCAAGCTGGGTCTGATCAAATATGTGATGGCACTCATGAATGGTGCGCGTCTCGGCATCGCCGCACAGTCGGTGGGTATCGAGCAGAGCGCTTACGATGAGGCGCTCGCTTACGCACGCGACCGTAAGCAGTTCGGTAAGGAAATCATCCATTTCCCTGCTGTTTACGACATGCTCGCCACCATGAAGGCGAAGCTCGACGCTGGACGTTCGCTCCTCTACATGACTGCACGCTATGTTGACATCTATAAGGCTCTTGAGGATATCGCACGCGAGCGCAAGCTCACTCCGGAAGAGCGTCAGGAACTCAAGAAATACTCACGCATGGCAGATGCGTTCACTCCGCTCGCAAAGGGTATGAACTCTGAGTTTGCCAACCAGAACGCTTACGACTCTATCCAGATTCACGGTGGTTCAGGATTCATGCTCGAGTACAAGTGCCAGCAGCTCTATCGCGACGCACGTATCACCAGCATCTATGAGGGTACTACTCAGCTTCAGACGGTGGCTGCCCTCCGCTATATCACCAACGGTACTTACCTCAACATCATCAAGGAGTTTGAGGCTGCGCCAGTGGCACCTGAATACGAGGGATACATGAACCGCATTAAGGAAATGGCCAACAAACTTGAGGCTACAACCAACGCAGTGAAGGAAGTGGGCGATCAGGAATTTACTGATTTCTGCTCTCGCAAACTCTATGAGATCACGGCTTACACCATCATGGGCCACCTCATCCTTCAGGACACTCAGAAAGCACCAGAGTTGTTCGCACGCTCACTCAATGTGTTTGTAAACCACGCTGAGAGCGAGGTGGAGAAGCACTTCAACTACATCCGTAAGATGACTGTTGAGCAGCTCGACAACTACCGCCACGAATAATCTGTGTGTGATTCAAAGCATAATATTAATCAATGCAGCTCGCCCATTAGCGGGCTGCATTCTTTATGTGTTCACTTTATAAAAAAAATTAACCCCGTTTCCCAACGGAGTTAATTCTCATGAAAAAAATACTAACTAATTATTCTAATATGGAGTGTTATGCTTGTCTATGACTGTTTGTCTTTTGTTTCTGGTGCAAAGATACGATGAATATTTAGGCTATGCATAGGCGATTTCTCTAAATTGGAATAGGTTTTTTCCTAATCTTCAGGGGATTTCCCCCGTTTAAAAAAATGCGTTTAATTTAAATGAGGAGATTATTACTCACTATGGCCATGATGACGGCCACTGCCGTGATGACGGCGCAGAATGTACAGCTCCATTATGACTTCGGGCACACCATAGATGGAGAACTCAGTGGACGCCCAAATGTCACCACCACTGTTGAAATGTTCAAACCCGATGCGCTCGGAAGTACCTTCATGTTTACCGATATTGACTATTATGCTGATGGTGCTGCTGGGGCATATTGGGAAATCGCCCGCGAGTTCAACTTCACAAAGAATAAGCAGTGGGCAGCACACGTGGAATATAATGGCGGTGCTACTACTGTGGAACATACCTCCATCGCGACCCGAATCCAACATGCACTCCTTGCAGGTGTGGCATGGAACTGGAACAGTGCCGACTTTTCCAAGACATTCTCATTGCAAGCCATGTTCAAGCAGTATTTCAAGGGACAGCACCGCGATGGATTCTCCGGATTCCAAGCCACGGCCGTTTGGGGGGACACCTTCGCCCATGGACTTTGCACTTTCTCTGGATTCATAGACCTCTGGTACGACAAGGATGTGCGGGGAAAGCTCATCACGCTTGCCGAACCTCAGTTCTGGTTCAACCTCAACGCCATCAAAGGCATGGAGAAAGTGAAACTCAGTCTCGGCACCGAAGTTGAGATCAGCAATAATTTTGTTTATGACGACAAGGGACAGAACGATAAGTTCTATGTTATCCCTACCGTGGCGGCAAAATGGACTTTTTAAAACTATAATTCGCCATAAACCCCTGTAAAAGGCAAGAAAAATCCCATTTTTCTTGCCTTTTTATATTTATTTAGTTATATTTGCAAATAATAATATAACCAATTATTCTCATATTGTCTAAAGTCTAACGTCTAATGAATAACGTTTCCCAAGCATTGGCCAATTTCTTCAAGAGCCATAAAATCACACAAGAACAAATTGCTTCCCGTCTGGGGTGTTCCCAAGCATACGTCAGCGGGATTCTCAGCGCAAAAAAAGAACTCGGTCGGAGGTCGGCTGCCAAATGGGCAGAGACCTTCGGATTCAATCAGGCTTGGCTCCTCACTGGCGAAGGATCTATGTTCGGTAATCAGACCATGGATGCCATCGCAGAGATGTGTGGGGAGAAGGCGGAATTCGTACTCGAAAACAGTAACGGGGCGCGTTTCTATAGAGCCGACAACCGACTGCTGATGACCGTCAAACTTGTTCCCTTCAATGCATACGCACGGTTTATCGACCCGCTCGGAAACCTCGAGGCGGAGAGGGAGGAATGGGAAGAGGAGACTTTTGAAGTGCCTAACGTGGTGCATGGGAAATACCTTGCCTTCCAAGTGAAAGGCGACTCCATGGACGACGGCACCAGGGCAAGCTTCGAAGAGGGGGACAGAGTCCTCGTCCGGCAGCTCTATCGGCAATACTGGAAGGAGAATGTGCGATTCAGCGAACATCCTTTCTGGGTAATCGCAACCAAGGCGGGAGTACTCCTCAAGCAGATGGTGGGACAAGACACCGAGCAGGGAACATTCACTTTCCATTCGCTCAATCCATCTGTAGAATATGCGGATTTCACGCTCAATATGGACGAAATCAACAGCCTCTATTATGTCTTGAAAAAGAAAGCGAAAGAGGTGGCTTATTGATATGTTTGGAATAATGGTTTTTGCAGAATGAGAAATGGAACCACAACACCCGGTTGTGGCCCTAAATCAAATCAAGGCAGTTCTATTTGGACCTTTAAACTGATTTTTTAGAACCACCATAAAGCAAAATCGTAAATATTTATTATCTTTGCAATTGATAAGAATGACTGACATCATTAAAAAACTATAACTATGAATCTCATTGAAAAAATTATTGAACGTGCCAAGAGCAACAAGCAGCGTATCGTGCTTCCTGAAGCTTTGGAAGAAAGAACCATCACTGCTGCTGACAAGGCACTGGCCGACGGACTGGCTGAACTCATCCTTCTCGGAAATATCGACCAAATCCATGCCCTTGCTCAGAAACTTGGACTCAAGAACATCGACAAGGCCACACTCATCGACCCTGCCACAAGCGAAAAGCGTGAGGAATATGCACAGCTCTTGTTCGAATTGAGAAAGAAGAAGGGAATGACCATTGAGCAGGCAAGAGAGAAAGTGCTCGACCCGCTCTATTTTGGTTGCCTCATCATCAAGAGTGGTGACGCCGACGGACAAATATCCGGAGCTCTCAGCACCACGGGCGACACACTTCGTCCAGCGCTGCAAATCATTAAGTGCTCACCGGGAATCACATGCGTCAGCGGAGCCATGCTCATGATCACCCAGACTCCACAATATGGCGAGGATGGAGTCCTCGTCATCGGCGACGTGGCGGTTACTCCGATGCCGGATGCCAATCAACTCGCACAAATCGCGGTGTGCACAGCGCAGACAGCGCGCAGCGTTGCCGGATTCGACGACCCGAGAGTGGCCATGCTCTCGTTTTCTACAAAAGGAAGTGCCAAGCATGAAGTATGCGACAAGGTCATCGAGGCAACGGCACTGGCCAAGCAGCTGGATCCTTCTCTGAAAGTCGATGGAGAACTCCAGGCCGATGCCGCGCTCGTGCCGAGTGTGGGCCAGAAGAAAGCACCGGGATCCGAAATCGCAGGAAATGCCAACGTACTCGTGTTCCCGAACCTCGAGGTGGGAAATATCGGCTACAAACTTGTGCAGCGATTGGGCAATGCTGATGCCATCGGCCCAATCCTCCAAGGTATAGCACGGCCGGTCAACGACCTCTCACGTGGCTGTTCGGTCGATGACATCTATAAGATGGTGGCTATCACGGCTTGCCAGGCGATGGATACGAAACAATAACAGACTCTTTACATATTCTTTACATTATATCCAACATGAAAATCTTAGTATTGAACTGCGGAAGTTCAAGCATCAAGTACGCGCTCTACAACATGGATGACCACAGCGTCATCACATCCGGAGGTATTGAGAAAATCGGTTTGCCCGACTCGTTTATAACCATCAAGCTCAACGGGCAGAAAATTAAGTTTGAGGAACCAGTTCCTGAGCACACATCTGGAGTTCAGCTCATTTTCAAGGTACTCACCACCGGCGAGTATGCCGTCATGAGCGACCTTCACGAACTCGATGCCGTCGGTCACCGAATGGTGCACGGAGGCGAGCGTTTCAGCGAGTCTGTTCTCATCACCGATGAGGTGATGGAGGATTTTGCCAAGTGCAACGACCTCGCACCGCTCCACAACCCTGCCAACATCAAGGGTGTCAACGCTGTCAAGGCACTCTTGCCAGTAATACCACAGGTCGGAGTGTTCGACACCGCTTTCCATCAGACCATGCCTGACTATGCCTATATGTATGCCACTCCGTATGAACTCTATCAGAAGTATGGAGTGCGCCGTTACGGATTCCATGGAACCAGTCACCGCTACGTCAGCAAACGGGTGCTCGACTATCTCGGAATCGAAAAACCGGAAGGGACGAAAATCATCACTTGCCATATCGGAAACGGTGCTTCCATCGCTGCCATCAAGGATGGAAAATGTGTGGACACCTCTATGGGACTCACACCGCTTGAAGGACTTATCATGGGAACCCGCTCTGGAGATATCGATGCGGGCGCTGTCACTTTCATCATGGATAAGGAACACCTCGACACCAAGGGGTTGAGCAATCTCCTCAACAAGCAGTCAGGACTTGCAGGTGTCAGCGGAGGATTCAGCGATTTCCGCGACATTCTCAAAGCCATCTCTGAAGGAAACGACCGCGCGCGTCTGGCCAAGGAAATGTACACCTACCGTATCAAGAAATACATCGGACAGTATGCGGCTGCCATGGGTGGCGTAGATATCATCGTGTTCACCGGTGGGGCAGGAGAGAACCAGTGGGAAGTGCGCGAGGGCGCTACCGACGGACTTGAATTCCTCGGTGTGAAAGTCAGCGTTGAGAAAAACCACAGCTGCAGGGCCACGGAAATGACCATCTCCGACGACGACAGCAAGGTGAAAGTCTGCGTCATTCCAACTGATGAGGAGCTCATGATTGCTTCCGACACACTGAATATCGTGACCAAAAAGTGATTTTAACAGCGCCAATGGCAAAAAAACTCCTGTTTTTTTTGTTTGGCGTTCCCTTTTTACTATCTTTGCAAACGATTCCAAGGGTGAAGGGGCTTACCTGACATCGACTGGAAGATAATATGGTATTGAACTTTTAGTAATTCTTAACAACAAAAATTATGGCTTACGTAATTAGCGACGATTGTGTAATGTGTGGCTCTTGCGAAGGTGAATGCCCTTCTGGAGCTATCAGCGCTGGCGACAGCAAGTATGAAATCGATCCTGATGTATGCGTGGACTGCGGCACTTGCGCAGACGCTTGCCCTTCAGGCGCAATCAGCCCGGGTGAGTAATCATTGCTCATCGGAAAAAACTAAAGCGGCTTCACCGATAGGTGAGGCCGCTTTTCGTATGCTGATATAATATCTTTTACCGAGAAATTGCAGTTTACAAACCGTTGTGCTCTTGAATCTGCCCTGCAAACGCAGTCCTGGATGATGAGGACGGGTGAGATGGTCAACCCGCTGCCACCATCTGCTCGTTGTTGAAAAAGATGCTTTCTGTATATTGAACCGTAGGACGGGCGATGATGGTTGGTTCGTTGTCGATGATTTTGCAGAAACGTACGATGTCAAGATAGCTGTACTTTTCTTCACTGATGAACTTGAAATGGTTGGGGAGGGCGCGGTTCATGATGCATTTCTGATTCTCGCTCACGCCTACCACCATCCAGTCGTAGCCCATCACGTTCGCACCTTCCATCATCTGAAGGCAGATGATGCGGATGTTGCCATTGCCCTTCGGCATGGAGTAAACGTACATGTCTTCTATCTCCTGACGCAATACTATTGTGTTCTCCACGATGGCCATCGAAATCTCACTCCGGCCACCGCTGCAGTAGCGGTCAACGGCTTTCTGCACACGCTTGTGGGCGTCCTCTGGAAAAAAGGACAATAATCGAGGGAGGTCTGACTCCGATATTTTCTGGAATGGTATCATAAGGCTTCTTTTTTCGTTGGTTGTGACATTTATGTGACAGCAGATTGCTCATTATGCAAATCTTTGTGCAAATATAAGGCAATTATTTGCACATTTCCAACTTTTTTGTGAATTTTTTTGCCTTTTATGATATTTTGATAACTATTCAGTACATTTTGAACAAT
>OMUD01000020.1 GCA_900314125.1 uncultured Prevotellaceae bacterium
GTTATGCCCATCGTCTTGAATACACGAAGCCTGAGAAACTTCACAAAGAAAGCAAGAGTTGGCGTAATAGCCTTCACGCATAGCGTGGGGCTGTTATCCACATCTACTTTCAAGGGTTTTCTCAGGGCCTGTGTATGAGGACGTGGTATAATTAGTTCCACGCTTCTGTGATACAATAAAGAAGAAATGGGCTGAAAGGGACTATAAAGCCATTATAGAACCTATGGATTTAGATGCTAATGAGTTATTCAAGGAACCATATCCTCTTGAAGATACAGTTCTTGACATAGATACACCTAAGCCTCAGAGGGCGAGAACGTCTTTGCCCGATGATTTTCAAATAAGGACAATATCTGATATTAGGACATTGCAGGAGTATGCCGCCTTTAATTATACAAAGGGGATAAGATTGTATCGTGGGCACGAGTCGAAAGATTACAAAATTGAATCGACAATTGTACGATATGTAAAAGAGAAGAAAACGGATTGCTCGATTCAAGATATACTTGATGCCGAAAAGAAAGGTTTTAATTTGTTTTGCCGCGATATTTTCAAAGAAGAATGGTTGCGTAACAAATTAGAAAAGTCTGATGAAACTTTATTTAAGATGTCCATTGGTCGGCATTTAGGCTTACCTTGTAGGTTGATTGACGTTACAGCAAGTCTTGAGACTGCAATTTGGTTTGCTGTGATGAATCCCAAATTTTACAATATGGATGGTGAGATTATACTTGTCGTCTTGGATAAAAACGATAAAAACAAAATTGCAAGCACAGACCAATCTCCATTTTGTTCTACTAAAATGTCATACGCTCACGAACCATTCGTGGCTGACTCCCTTAATGAGTTGCCATTGGGAGAACAACGAAGATTTATCCAAAACGGGCATTTTATCTGGGTCAATGATAATTCTTTACTGAATGAAGAGCAGGTAATATCAGACTTCGCTTTCCGTATACATCACTTCATAATACCTTGGCAAGCAAAACTTCCTTTAGCCATTGAGCTATATAGAGATGTGTACAGCGGTTGTGCATACGAATCAGATATTGCAAACATTAAACGAAGTATATAACTAAATGTTTCCTAACTCTTTCCGAATTTTGATTATTTGTGTCTAACATTAATAAATCATAGTAAGTATGAAGAAAGCATTGTTATTTCTATTTATTTTCTTTGCCACAATGGCCAGTGCTTCTGTGGTCACCATTGGTGGAATGAAATATGACATCCAAGGTACAAAAGCTGCCGTAATTTCACGTTATGGCTATTATGGCGATTATTTGAACTACAATTTTAATTATACGGGAACTAGTTACACTGTTCCTAGTTCAATCACCTACAATGGTAACACATATACTGTTGATAAAGTTGCTTATAATGCATTTACAGGTTATTATGCAGACCATCATGACTGCGTACAAATAACTAGTATTACACTTCCTAATACAATTACGACTATTGGGCAATTTGCATTTGAAGGAACTGGAATCAGCAAAATGATTATACCAAAATCAGTTGTGACATTTGAAGGTGATGGTAATGGAACTTACGCTCCATACAATAATAATGCGTTTAGGGACTGCTCTTTCCTTACGACCCTCATATATCTTCCCACAAATGCTCCTCGGAACTGGACGGCAACAACTTATACGTATGTTCCTGATAAGTATTCCTATTCGAAACCACAGTCTTCAATAAATGATGCTCATGTCATCGAGATGATTTCATTTGCTGAGAACACATTTGAATACACAGGACAATCCCCAACAACGACCTGGACAAACAATGTTGAAGGTTACACAGCATCTTTGACTATGCCTGCACTTGAGAAAAACGTTGGTTCATATGTTGTATATATACCAGTAACTTTCACCAAAGGTTCAGAATCATTCTCTACAGAAGTTGCATATAGATACACTATCAAGGGCGTTGAACTTACTGCAAAGGTTAATGATGCGTCAAGGGTATATGGAGACAACAACCCAGCATTTAGCATCACATATAGTGGTTTTATAAATGGTGATAATGAAAGTGTTATCACAACGAAACCAACTGCAACAACTACTGCGACACCAACAAGTAATGTAGGAACCTATCCTATATCTATTAGTGGCGGCGTTGCTCAGAACTATACTCTAAAGTATGAAACTGGTACATTGACTATTACCAAGGCAGCCTTGGAAGTATCAGTAAATAATGCTACCAAGTTATATGGTTCTGAAAATCCAGCCTTCACCCTTAATTATTCCGGACTAAAGAACAATGAGACTAAGCCAAGTTGGGAGAAATCTCCGACGTTCTTAACCGCGGCTGATAAGAATAGTGATGTAGGGAGTTATCAAGTATCTGTTGATTGTTCTGCCACAAACTATAATATTACAAAGAACAATCCTGGTACATTATCCATTACCCCAGCAGCTTTGACTGTAAAGGCAAATAATGCTTCTAGATTATATTTTGATGCAGATCCAGAATACACATATGTTGCTACAGGTTTCTTGAATGGTGATACAGACGCTTCATTTACGCAAACTCCTAAATTTAAGACTGATGCTACTTTAACCAGCAATGTAGGAACCTATACGATAACCCCTTATGGCGCAGAATCAAAGAACTACAACATAAATTATGATACTGGTAACCTTACAATTACTAAAAGGAAGTTAATAGCTACTGCAGATGCTATTAGTAGAGAGTATGGCGAGAACAATCCTATATTCACGATTTCCTATGATGGTTTCGTGAACAATGAAAATGAATCAACACTTGATGTTATTCCTTCTGCAACAACACCAGCGACACCAACAAGCAATGTAGGTACTTATACCATATCACTTAATGGTGGTTCTGCAACCAACTACATTTTTACCTTAAAGTCTGGTATATTAACAATCACAAAAGCACCATTGGCTATTGTCATCAATGATGCAACTAGAAGTTACGGAACTTCCAATCCTTCTTTTGGTGCAACGTATAGTGGTCTGAAAAATGATGAAACAAATCCTGCTTGGTCTGCTTCTCCAAACTTTAAGACAACTGCAACGGTAACAAGTGCTGTTGGTTCTTACCCCATTGAAATGACTACAGGTACTCCTAGAAATTATGAGATCTCTGGAGTAACGAATGGAACATTGTCAATAACTCCGGCTCAACTTACCATTAAAGCAAAGGATGTAAGCAAAATTTATTATGAGGAGAATCCATCTTTCACATATGTTTGTACTGGTTTTGTAAATGGTGACAATGCATCCACTGCATTGCAAGTTCAGCCAACACTTTCAACTACTGCCAATCAAGCAAGCAATGTGGGAACTTATGAGATTATTGCAAAGGATGCTAGTTCTAACAACTACAATATTGTTTATGCCCCCGGCGTTTTTTCTATAATTAAGAGACCTTTGGTTGCAAAGGTTGGAAACTTTGAAAGAATCTATGGTGAAGAGAATCCATCATTTACTGTTGAATATGAAGGCTTTGTGGGTAATGATAGCGAAAGTAGTCTTTCTATAAAGCCAACTGCAAAAAGTTCTGCAATATCAACATCCAATGTGGGTACTTATCCAATCAATGTATCTGGTGGTGATGCGACTAATTATAAGTTCTCTTATACCTCTGGAGTATTGACTGTTAACAAGTCTGAACAAACTATTGAATGGAATCAAGATTTGTCAAATGTTCAAGTTGGTTCCCAAGTTGAGCTAACCGCTGTGGCTTCTTCTGGTCTTCCTGTTGAGTATACAATGGATTCTAATAATTCAGCTTCTTTGTACAAAGTCGGTTCAAAAACATACATTGATTGTATTGCTGCAGGCCAAATTCTATTGAGAGCCTCTCAAAATGGTAATAACAACTATTATGGTACTCCAAGGGTGACCAATGCAATCAATATAGTCGGAAACACTATTGCAGATCCCACTTTAACTATCATCCAGGGTGAAAAAGGTTTAATTAGAACCCAAGTTACTAAAGGAAGTGTATATACATTTACTATTGAAGCAACTGATGGTTGGAAAATCCATTCAGTATCATTCAATGATGAAGATATAACAGGAAAACTTAATGATAACAATAGATTCACAACACCTAATATCAATACGTCAACTACATTGAATGTCGTGTATGAATCTTCTGCTGATGGCATTTCTTCTACAAAAGTATCATCTGCTAAAATACTTGGCACATCATTTGGTATCAAAGTAGAAAATGCAAGACCTAATGAAGTTTTAAAGGTATACACCATTGATGGCAAACTAGTAAAAAGCCAGAAACTTCAATCTTCTGAAGTTGATGTGGAGTTGCCAAATAACGAAACCTATATTATCAATCTTGAGGATTTGAGAGTCAAGGTAAGACTTTAATAATAGAGAATGATAGGGGTGTGTCACGTGACACACCCCTCTACAGTTATGCAACGGCTTGGAAAACTACTTTTGTCGTGTAATTCCCTTTGGAATCCATTCCGCCGAAGCTCTCAATAATGACAGGGAATAATCCTGTTTCAGAACACAAAACTTTGAGGATATGAACAATAGCATCTCTTGCCATATCCATTAGACTTCCTCTGAATGGTACTCCCTCACACTTTGCCACAATAATGGCATCCCTAACTTGCTCGAAATCTTTCAAGCCTCTCAAACATGCTTCACTTATGAAACCATTGATATATGTTATCTCCATCTTTATTATAGCCACTAATATGATAGTGACGGTACAAGGTACATACTATTTTGCAAAGTCACAATAGGCTAACTAAAATCCTAAGCATATATAACTATTTTACTAATTGCAATGGGTTCTGTTATTGGATTCAGTGGAGATACACATAGAAAGCAATCTCTATTACAATCGTTATGATTGATAGAAGGGATAGTGAGCCGACAATGTAGAACAGTTTCGTGGAAATCCATACGCCCTCGTTGTTCTTCAC
>OMUD01000082.1 GCA_900314125.1 uncultured Prevotellaceae bacterium
TGGTTGTTGTGATTGTAGTTGTGGTTGCCATGGTTGGCAGGTCCCTGGTGATATCCTCCGTGAGGTCCGCGGTCGTGGCGGTACTGACGGCCGTGGTAGTAGTTGTCGAGTCGGTTGTGGCCTCCTCTATATACCGCATATCCGTGAGGACGTGCCCGGTAGTAGTAGCCGCGGTTGGTATAGCGTCCGTAGATAGGGTAGTACCATCTTCCGCCTCGCCATGCCAGCGGACGGTAGAAGTAGTTCAGCCTTACGTAGCGGTCCCACTGGTATCTGCTGAGCACGTACCTGAGGTCGGCGTTGCGGCGGCTCCACCAGCTTCCGTAGAGGTCGCGCTCGTGGTTCACGCTGAGCAGGTAGTCGAGGTTGATCTCGTATGCCAGTTCATATTGTTCGTCGTCGAGGTTGAGCTCGTATGCCATCTTGTCGGTGAGGAACAGGGCTTCGCGCTCTGCCATGTCGATCGGAAGTGCTGTGGCGGTGATGGCTATCGTCATCATCAGTGCCAGTGTCATTATCTTTTTCATTGTTGTAGGTTTTTAGGTTTTGGGAGGTCTTTTTTTCTGTTTCGCATTGCAAAGATAGGCATGATTCTGCGCAAGCCCAATTGATTCTCCCTATTTGCAGATGGGATTTTTCCTAATTTGAATAAGGAAATCCCCCTCTGCCATGCGAAGGCAAAGGGGGATTGTGATGGTTTGCAAAAGTCAATTTGCTGATATTTAGCAGCTTTGTGGAATAAAGGGAAAATCCTATGACTACTCATTTTCAGGCGCCTTGCCAATCAGCTCCATGAATTCATCAAGTTTTGGAGTGATGATGATTTGAGTGCGGCGGTTGCGCTGCTTGCCCAGCTCGGAGTCGTTGGCCTGAACTGGGTTGTATTCGCCTCTTCCGCCTGCGGTGAGACGTTTCGGATCCACGCCGTATTTGTTCTGCAGTTCCTGCACCACGCTTGAGGCTCTGAGGCAGGAGAGGTCCCAGTTGTTGCGGATATTCTCTCTCGAAATCGGCACGTCGTCCGTGTTGCCTTCAATCAGCACGTCGTAGTCCTTGTAATCGGTGATGATCTTGGCGATTTTCGAAAGGGTCTCTGATGCGCGCTCGTTAATCTCGTAGGAGCCACTCTTATAGAGCATGTTGTCGGCCAGGGAGATATAGACCACACCTTTCAGCACCTGAATGTCCACTTCCTTCAGCTCTTCTTTCGAGAGGGAGCGGGTGAGGTTGTTCTGAAGCACCAGGTTGAGCGAGTCACTCTTGCTCTTCACTTCCACGAGATGTCGGATGTATTGGTTCGACTCATTGATCTGGTCCACCAGTTTCTCAATGGAGATGTTGTTTTGGGAGGCGTTGTTCAGGCTTTGCGCCAGATTCTGTTGCAGTGTGTTGTTGGTTTTCTGCATCTCTGCGATTGCTTTTTTGGAAGCGGCGAGCTGTTCGGTCAGACTTTCAATCTTCACGTTCTTTCCTGCCAACTCTTCCCGGGCACTCTGCAGGCTGGCTTTCACGGCCTTGTACTCTTCCTGACATGCCAGGAGTTCTTTCTTGCTTGAGCAGCTCGCCAGAAGGATAGTGGCCAAGACTGCGATGAACATAACATTTTTTTTCATGATGGTCTTGTTATTTTATTGGGTTTCTTGAATGCAGTTGTTTATAGCTTCACGGCTTCTGGTGTCCAGCATTTAAAGAAACGCAGCACCTTTTCTTTGTTATAGCCTTTCCCTTCTTCAAGGAAACTGGAGTCTTGGGTGTGGATCACGTCTCCTTGAGCGTTGAGCACCACAAAGACGGGGTAGCCGAATCGTGAGGGATTGCCGAGTCTCTCCATCATCTTCTGGGCATTGAGCGTTTTCTCAGCATCGGATTTCTGATGGGGCTGGTAGTTCACGTGGATATATACGAAACTGTTGTCGATGAGGTTGGCGATGGTGGAGTCGTTGCTGACGAAGTCGGCAAACTTCAGACACCAGGGACACCAGTTGCCGCCCACCTGGCAGACAACGTGTTTCCCTTCTTTCTTTGCCCTGTCCAGAGCCTGGTCAATTTGCATGAGGGGATTGATGCTCTCGTCATAAACCCTTTTCAATGGCGTTTGAGTCTGTGCTTGTGCTGAAAGGCTGATGAGAGTCAGGCATAGGCATGCCATCACGGCTGTTTGGAGTCTTTTCATTGATTATGTCTTATTTGGAGTGTTTCTTGTTTTTCTTGCTTCTCTTATTCTTCTTTTTTTCCAATTTCTTATCATTCGCTTTTTTTATTGCCGTCAGTGTCAGATTTGATGCTGATGCCCAGTTCATCCACGGCTTTTTTCGCATTCTTGTCGCCTCGTTTGGCGGCTTCCAGCAGCCAGAGCGCTCCTTTTTGCAAATCTTTCTTGCAGCCCTCGCCTTTCATGAACATCACCGCAAGGCAGTATTGGATGCTGGCATCGCCTATCTTGGCGCCTTGTTCAAACAACTGGAAGGCTTTCTTCTGATTCTGCTTCTTTCCCCGCCCGTAGTAATAGGCAAGACCCAGATGTTTCAATGCCACCAGATTGTTGGCTTCGGCGGCTTTTTCCAACCAGCTGGAACTTTTCGAAGCACTCTGCTTCACGCCCACACCGTCCTGATAGCAGACGGCGAGCAGGAGCATTGACTCGCTGTCGCCTTTCTTCGCACCTT
Organism: uncultured Prevotellaceae bacterium; assembly: GCA_900314125.1. Classification (GTDB taxonomy): domain Bacteria; phylum Bacteroidota; class Bacteroidia; order Bacteroidales; family Bacteroidaceae; genus UBA3839. The sequence continues at coordinate 2,667 of OMUD01000082.1, forward strand.
TCGTCCACCATTCCACTGCTTTCGCCTCGTCCTTCTCTACGCCCTGACCTTTCAGATACATGCATCCCAGATTGTACATGGCGTCGGTGTAGCCGCCTTCAGCCGCTTTCTCATACCATTTCACCGCCAGGGGGTAGCGGGTGAGGATGCCGTCGCCGAAGAAATATTTCTCGCCTAAGACGAACATGTATTTCGGTTCCACGGCAGCCTGCTCAAACAAGCGGATGGCGGTGGAGTCGTTCTCTGCCACGCCAAATCCGAAGGCATAGCAGTTGCCCAGGTTCATCATGGCTGATCGGTTGCCGGCCTTGGCTGCCCTGGTCCACCAGAGAACGGCTTTCTGGTCGTCCTGCTTTACTCCCTCACCATAGCGGTAGCAATGGCCGAGCATGTCCATGGCATCCAGGTTGCCTTGCTCCGCCGACTTCTTCCACCATTTCACTGCCGTGGTATCGCTCTGCTCAATGTACTTGTCGCCTTTGAAATAACGCATCCCCATTCGGTATTGCACTCTGGCGTCGTTCATGTCCACCTTCACCAGCATCTGGCCATGTGCGGTCAGATGAGCCACGAAGCAGAAGAAGAGGAGGACAAGGTTTCTCATTGTGGGATGTCGTGTTAGTTGTTCTATTCATTGCAAATGTAGTCAATATTTTCTGAAACTGAAACATTTTCTGTGTTAATTATTCTTCATGCATTCTCTGATAAGTTTGGCTTTCGTTAAATTTAATTAATGTGTGGATTTTTTTTGCCGGATTCTTTTTGGACTAACGAAAAGTGTCCTATCTTTGCGAGAGAGTTATAAAGTATCGATAAAAAAACCTTGCCTCATTTTGATATGTACAAATTGTTGGCGTTTTTAACCTATATTATTATGAAAAGACTTTCGTTCCTTTTGTTATTCTTAACATTCAATATGATGATTTTCGCACAAGACAACGACGTGAAATTCTCAAAATCGGATCCCTATGAGAAACTGTGGGCATCTGTCACTAAGTACAGAATGGAGGGTCTTCCACAGTCTGCCATCAAGGTGACCGAGGTGATCATTGAGAAAGCCAAGGACGACCGCGACTTCGCGAGTCTGGTGAGGGCATTGAAGGAGAATGCCGAGAATCGGATGGATGTATCCACCGACAGCATCCTGCCCGACATCCAGCGTTTTGAGTCGATGTTCCAAGAGCCGGTGGTGAGCGGAGGCGCCGATGCGGCGGGCAAAAAAGCCATACTCCATGCCTTCCTTGCCACCGTCTATCGCTCGGTGCTCAATTCCTCACTCGCAAGGACCGACGATGAGCAACGGGCCTATGCCAAGCGGCAGATGCGAACCCACCTGGAGCAGGCGCTTGCCGACAAGGAGGCACTCGCGCTCGTGGATGCCATGCCTTACGCCACGCTGTTCGAGTCGAAGGGCGATGACAGCCGGTTCTACAACAACGACGTGCTCTCACTCCTGCTGGATTTCACCACTCAGAAATCCCTCGATTCCGAATGCTACGACCATCCAAACGAGGCGATGCTCGCCCATCTGAATGAGGCGCTCGGAATCTATCGCAAGAACGGCAACCGCAATGCGGAGGTGTTGATGCAGATGCGGGTGTGGCGGACGATGATGAGCCACGAGCGGCGTTCCCAGCGACTTTCCAACGAGGATTTTGTCAGCCGGCTCAAAAGCCTCTATGAGGCCAACCCCGATGTGGAGACCGGTGCAGACGCCTGCATTGCCTATTATCAGAAGGCGAAGTTCGGGAACATGAAGGAACGGCTCGATTTCCTCCGTTGGGCAAAGACCCAGTGGCAGTCGAACGGAAAATCCCAGAATTTCTTCTCCACCACGGAGAAGGCCCTTTTCGACAAGAACGTGTCCGTGGCAGTGGGTGGTCACCTCTCCTCTGGCATTCCGTTCCCAGTGAAAGTGACCCACCGCAATGTGCCGGGCGTGAAGCTCACCATTAAGAACGAGCATAAGAAGACCGTCCTCACGCGTGAGGTGGTGTCGGCTGATTATAAGGACAGCCCCGATTATGCGGAATACAACATCACCGACACGGTGATGCTCAACCTCCCTCCTGGCACCTACACCCTGACGGCTGAGGCGGCGGGAGAGAAAGAGCAGACGAAGGTTTTCACTCTCTCATCGCTCAAACTCACCTGCTATGCCCTCCCGGAACTGGGTTCCGTGGTATGTGTGAGCGACGTGGTGACGGGACGCCCTGTTTCGAAGTGCAAGGTGATCCTCTCCCGTTACGACTATGTGCAGGGGAAGCGGAAAGAATTTAAGAAAGAGGTGTTCACCGACACGAACGGACTGGTCTATGCCAGCGCCGACGGCGAACGGTGGACCGAAGCCAAGGCCGTGCGCAACTCCGACGACGCGAGCAACGAATTGTACATCTATAATTACGATGCCCATGGTAATGACAGTCGTTTGGTGAAGTTCTATAAGCTCTTCTCCGACCGTGCCATCTACCGCCCTGGACAAACCGTCTATGTGTCGGGGTATTGTTATAAACGCGAGGGCGACAACTACCAGATGCTGGCGGGGCAGGAGCTCAAGATGAGGTTCCGCGATGCCAACTATCAGGAGATTGCTGCCAAGGACGTGGTCACCGACAACTTCGGAATGGCGCAAGCTTCTTTCGTGATTCCACGCGACCGCCTTAACGGAAACTTCAGCATCCATATGGAAGATGAAACTCTGAGCATCAGGGTGGAGGAATACAAGCGCCCTACCTTCGACATCGAGTTCGAACCGCTGGAGGGAACCCTCTCATTCGGCGACACCGTCACCGTGAAGGGCATTGCGAAGACCTACTTCGGTGTGCCGGTGCAGGGTGCGAAGGTGAAGGTGGACGTCACCCGCCGCAATGGCGACTTCTGGTCTTTCTGGATGAATGGCGGGGTCTGGGACAAATACGATTCCCAGGAACTGGAGACCGACGACGACGGACGCTTCGAAGTGAAGGTATATCTCGACGGCGACCTTGCATCCGACGAGGATCTGAATTCCTGGCTGCGTGATTTTGCAGGTGTGATGCGCTACAAGGTGAGCGCACAGGTCACCGACCAGTCGGGCGAATCGCATGAAAACAGCACGGTGGTCAGCGTGTCGGCACGCGATTATTCGCTCCGTGTGGGCGGCCCTGGGAATATGGACCGCGAGAAGCTGAGCCCTGTCACCGTGAGCACCCGCAATGCCCAGGGCAAGGAGGTGGCGGTCACGGGACAGTGGAAGCTGGAACGCTGGGGCGTGGGAAGCGACGGATTGGAGAAATACGAGGACACGGGCGTGGACGGCACGTTTGAGTCGAACAAGGAGTTCACCATCCCGCAACTTTCCTCCATGCCGCTCGGACGCTACCGCCTGACTGCCACAAGCACCGATGCCAAGGGCAACGAATACAAGGCGGACTTCGGTTTCATTCTTTATTCCCGCAAAGGAGGCGACATCAAGCTCTCCGACGACTGGTGCCTCACCGAAAAGAGGACGATTGATGAGCGGGGAGTCGATATCTATTATGCGCTCGCTGAGCCAGAGCCGTTTGTCTATGCCTACATCGTTTCGCAGACGAAGGTGGAGAAGCAACGCATCGAGTTGATGGACAACAAAATCCACCATGTCCACATCGATTTCAAGGAACAGTATAAAGACGGTGTCACGTTCTATCTGCAATATGTGAAGAACGACAATGTCCACCGTTTTGAGAGGTCGTTCACTTATGTGGAGCCTGAGAAGAATCTCGATATCGCATGGCAGACTTTCCGCGACAAGCTCCGCCCAGGACAGGAGGAGACATGGACACTTACCGTCCGCCACAAGGACGGCACACCGGCTAAGGCGCAGATGCTCGCCACGATGTACGATGCATCCCTCGATGCGCTCCAGCGCAACAGCTGGTGGTTCGAGACTCCGTTCTCCCGCGCCACGCCTGACATCGGATATAACAGTGCCACGTCGGGCAGCAGCAGTGTGTCTGCACGTCTGGAATATCCAGTGACGGACATCAGTCGGCTCTATCGCAGATACAACATGCTGAAGCCGTTCTCTTGGGAACAGGTCTATTACTCCCTCCGCTCACCGATGAGCCGCGCGATGGTGAAGGAGCGCAGAGGTGTGGTGATGGAAGAGGCTGTCGAGATGGATATGCTGGATGAAGCTCCTGCGATGATGAATATGGTGGCTGTTCCGGAAAGAACGATGGCCAAAGCCGCGATGAAGGAGGATAAATTGGCGGATGCAGGACAGCAGGACGGAAGTGAGGCTGAGGACGCTCCGCAGCCGTCCATGCGCTCCAACTTTGAGGAGACGGCGTTCTTCTATCCTGACTTGCTCACCGACCAGGACGGCGTGGTGACTGTTTCCTTCACCCTGCCGGAGAGTCTGACCAAGTGGCGCTTCATGGCGTTTGCACATACGGGCGAGGTGGATCACGGCTTGTTTGAAGCAACGGCGGTGGCGTCGAAGGACTTCATGGTGCAGCCGAACATGCCGCGCTTCGTCCGCACCGGCGACCAAGCCACGGTGGCCACACGTATCATCAACCAAAGTGAGAAACCTGTGGCAGGCACTGCCACCATGCGGCTCATCGACCCACGGACCGACAAGGAGGTGTTCAGTCAGCAGCGAAGCTTCTCCGTGGAGGCAGGCAAGACCACCAACGCATCGTTCTCTTACGATGTGCCTGACGGATTCGACATGCTCGTGTGCGAAATCACGGCTTCCGACGGCACTACTTCCGACGGTGAGCGCAACTGGCTGCCGGTGCTCTCCGACAAGAAATTCATCACGGAGACCGTGCCGTTCTATATCCAGGGGGCGGGAACCAAGCAGGTGGATATCTCCACGCTCTTCAACCACAACTCGCCTACCGCCGTGCAGCGCAAGATGGTGTTCGACTACACCGACACTCCTTCGTGGAACGTGGTGATGGCGCTCCATGCGGTGATGAATCCTGAAAACGACAGCGCCATCGACTGGTCGGCGTCGCTCTATGTCAACTCCGTGGCCAAGCACCTTGCATCCCGCATGCCGAAGCTGATGGGGCTCATCCGCCAGTGGGAGAGCGAGACGGGGCAGGAGACCACCCTGCAGAGTGAGCTGGAGAAAAACCAGGAGCTGAAGGACATCCTGCTGCAGGAGTCGCCGTGGATGCTCGACGCGCAGGACGAGACCGAACAGCGCCACAAGCTCTGCGAGCTCTTCAACCCGAACCTGCTCGACTCCCGAATCGCCAAGGCCAAGGAGAAACTGGAGGATTTGCAGGTGGATGGTGCATGGACATGGTTCAAAGGTATGGAACCAAGTTACTACACCACCTTCGCTGTGTGCGACCATCTCTCCATGCTTCATCGTTATTTCAACGCCGTGGGGGCTTCCACCGACAGCGATCTGGAGGAGATGCTGCAGAGCGGACTCAGCTTCCTCGACAAGGAGGAGCTGAAATCCTACAAAAAATACTACAAGGAAAAGAAGAACATCCTGCCTTCCGAAAGTTCACTCCATTATATGTATATGTGTGCCATCTCTGCACATAAGAAATCAGGCAACGTGAAGGATATGTTCGACGACTATCTCACCCGGGTGAAAAACCGGGTGGTGGACTTCACGATGTACGGACGTGCCAACTGTGCCATCACGCTCCAGGCCAACGGACGGGATGCCGACGCCCTTGCATTCGTGCGCTCGCTCCGTGAATATACGGTCACTAAGCCGGGCATGGGCCGCTACTACGACACGCAGAAGGCAGCCTATTCATGGCGTGACTACCGCATTCCTACACATGTGGCTGCGATGAAGGCGTTCTTGGCCACTAAGCAGGACTTCGCCGATGCCGACTCCTACCTCAACGACATGCAGGTCTGGCTCCTGCGTCAGAAGCAGACGCAAAAATGGAACAGCGTGATCAACACCATCGACGCGGTTGATCTCCTGCTCACCATCTCGCCCGACACCACGTTCCATGAGCCAGTGCTGCCGAATGTGAAGGTGGGAGCCAGCGAGCTGGTCATCAGCAAGCAGACCGCTGGCGTGGGCTATAGCAAGGAGATTGTGCCTGATGCCATGGTGGAGCAGGTGATGAAGGACAAGAAGCCGGTGGTGAGCGTCACGAAGAACTCGCCGGGCATCTCTTGGGGCTGTGTCTATGGTCAGGCCATGGAGTCACTCGACCGTGTGGAGGCCAATGGTGAGTCGCTCACCGTGGCGCGCAAGACCTACGTGGCTGACCCTCATGCTGAGGACGGATGGCGTGCCGTGGACGACAAGTATCAGTTCCAGGTGGGCGACAAGGTTCGCATGCGCCACATCATCTCTGCCGACCGCGACATGGACTTCGTGCAGGTGCGCTCCCAGCGTGCGGCATGCCTCGAGCCGATAAAGACTCGCTCGGGCTATCAGATGCTTGGAGGACGGGGCGGATACCTTTCTATCCACGATGCCTCGGCCGACTTCTTCTTCGACCGCTTCCGCAAAGGAACCTCCACCATCGACCTCGAATTCTATGTTACCTCACCGGGCAATTACTCCAACGGAATTGCCACTGTGCAGTGTGCCTATGCACCTGCTTTCGCCGGACATTCCGCCGGCAGCCGGATTCAGGTGAAATAGACTTTAGTTTTTTGACTTTAGACTTTAGTTTTTAGACTTTAGGTATATAGAATTCTGATATTTGACAGGTCCCGCAGTAAGACGATTTTCCGTCTTTGCTGCGGGACCTGCCCGTTGTGTATTACTATCCGCTTGTAGGGGCTTACTTTATGTATGCCCGCCCCACACCCGCATGGCTTTTTCCATAGCGAAGCGGTTTACGTTCCGTGAAATCTCTTCGTCATGGCAAAATGTGAGCAAGCTCCCTTTTGCTCATTTGACTTAATCGAGATTTTTTCCCAAACTCAAAGAGTTTGGCTTTTTTCAAAGTGTTGGCTGGCACGTAGTGCAGTTGGGGGAGTTGGCACGTCCGTTGTGAACTTGTTCGCATAAGGGCGTGACAGCTACGCCAACATGGGGCAAAGCCCGCAGCCGACACGGTTTATTATTTT
>OMUD01000102.1 GCA_900314125.1 uncultured Prevotellaceae bacterium
GTCTGCTGGGAACGGGAGTCTGTGCAGGAACTTATGATGATGGTTGCCAAGACCATCATAAATGTGACAAAACGGTTCTTATTCATATCAAAAATGAGGCAAGTTATTATTTTATCGTTACTTAGGTTTGCAGCATTTCCAACGCCTTGTTCTCGGCAGCCTCCATCAATTCCCGTTCACCCGGTCCTTTGTCGTTGATGCCGCAGAGGTGCAGGATTCCATGGATGATGACCCTGTGAAGCTCCTCGTCGTAGTCGGTTCCTTGTTCCTCGGAATTGGATTTCACGGTGTCGAGGCTGATGAAAATGTCGCCTGAGATGAGGTTGTCCTCTGTATAGTCGAATGTGATGATGTCGGTGTAGTAGTCGTGTTGCAGATATTGCTTGTTGACCTCCAGAATCTTCTCGTCATCGCAAAAGATGTAGGCGATGTCTCCTGTTTTCTTCTGATAGGACTCAGCCACGGCTTTTATCCATTGTGATGTCGCCCTTTTTGAGATTTTGGGCATTTTCACGTTTTCTGTGTTATAGCTGATCATGAGGTTGGAAATATAAATAGGCTATAATGAAAAAAATGATGAAAGACAGGGTTAGTTATGCACCAGCGTTCCGATGTCCTCGCCTTCCATAACTTTCTTGAGGTTGCCAGGGATGTCCATGTTGAACACGTAAATCGGCAATCCGTTCTCTTTGCACATGGTGGTGGCGGTGAGGTCCATCACCCTCAGGTTTTTATTGTAAATCTCATCGAACGTGATGTCGTGGTATTTGGTGGCTGTCGGGTCTTTCTCTGGGTCGGCTGTATAGACGCCATCTACACGGGTGCCTTTCAGCATCACGTCGGCTTCAATCTCAATGCCACGGAGCGAGGAGCCTGTGTCGGTGGTGAAATAAGGGTTGCCGGTTCCGCCCGACATGATGACCACCTCACCGTTTTCCAGTGCTTCTATGGCCTTGAATTTGTTGTAGAACTCACCGATAGGCTCCATGCGGATGGCGGTCATCACGCGGCTTTTGCAGCCGGCTGCTCCGAGCGCGCTGCTCAGACCCAGCGAGTTGATGACGGTGGCGCACATGCCCATCTGGTCGCCTTTCACGCGGTCGAATCCTTTGCCGGCACCCTGCAGCCCACGGAAGATGTTGCCGCCGCCGATGACGATGCCGATTTCCACACCCATGTCGTGAATCTCCTTGATCTGACGAGCATATTCATTGAGTCTGACCACGTCGATTCCGTATCCTTTCTCTCCTGCCAGACTCTCACCTGAGAGCTTGAGGAGTATTCTTTTGAATTTTGCCATAATTATTGTTTTTTTATGATTTTTACAAAGGTATGAAATTTTGGCAAAAAGTAAAAGATATAATGAAAAAAATATTCCTCACCAAACAGGGACGCCATACATGAAAACGGCATTTATGTCGGTTTATAGCCAGACACAAATGCCGTATCCTATATGTGGTCAGCACCTAAAGCACAGGCTGTCAATGCTTCATGATGTTCACTGCCTGTTCTGACGAGATGACTTCCACTCCTTTTACGTAAATCGGGTTGTTTTCGTTGTAGAGTTCATAATAGGCATTGATCTCCCAGAGATCACGGCCTATGAGCGCCTTGACCACTTTGCCAACGGTGGATTTTGCTGCGGTGAAATCCTCTTCCTTGTATTCGACTTTGGATTTCTGAGCCTCTGTTTTCAGCATGGAAAAGATGTCGTCGCCAGGCTGGAACCTGGATTTGAAGTCGGTGATGGTCTTGTATTTTTTCTTCAGGTCTTTCCGGTTCTTGTCCATATATCTCAGCACAGCGGCATTGATGCAGCCCTTTGCCGACAGCTCACGGTGGAGTTTGCTGTAGAGAGTGGTGTCGAGCGGCACATAATAATCGGGCATGATGCCACCACCTCCATAGACTTCGCGCTGAAGATGGGTGGTGTAGAACTTGAGCGAGTCGGCGAAGTGGATGCTGTCGATATTGGTCAGCTCTCCAGAGTTCAGCCTGTCCTCGATGTCTTTCTGATAGTCTTTTTTGTTGCCCATCTCGTAGGGTTTCTGGATGCACCGTCCTGATGGGGTGTAATAGTGTGCGGTGGTGAGGCGGATGACGGACTTGTCGATGAGTTCAATCGGCCGTTGAACCAGGCCTTTACCGTATGTGCGGCGACCCACGATGAGGCCGCGGTCATTGTCTTGGAAGGCGCCAGAAAGGATTTCAGAGGCCGAAGCCGAATAACTGTCCACAAGCACCACCACAGGCAGGTCCTTCAATGTGCCGGTTCCGTCAGCCAGATAGTTGTATTCCGCTTTGTTCACGTTTTTATTGCCTTTTTGCGACAGCACTTTCTCGCCTTTTGGGAAAAATTCGTTGGCCAGCCGAACGGCAGTCTGGAGGTAGCCGCCACCATTGCTTTGGAGGTCGATGATGAGACGTTGCATTCCCTGATCTTTCAGCGACTTGATGGCTGTCATGAACTCATCGTAGGTGGTGGCTCCAAATGAGTCGATGCGGATATAGCCGATTCCAGGGCTCACCATGTAGGAAGCATCGACGGTATAGACAGGAATCTTGTCCCTGATGATGTTGAAGTTGTTGATTCCTTTCACGCCTGGACGGATGATGCCCAGTTTCACCACAGAGCCCTTAGGACCTCTGAGCCGTGTCATGATGTCGGCATTGGTCATCTTCACTCCAGCGATGGTGCTGTCGTTCACAAACACGATGCGGTCTCCAGGGATGATTCCTTGCTTCTCGCAAGGACCTCCGCTGACGGCTTTGATCACCACAAGCGTGTCCTCCACCATCTGGAACTGCACACCGATGCCCTCGAAACTTCCGTTGAGATTCTCGTTGGTCTTCTCCACGTCCTTGGCCTTGATGTATGTGGAGTGGGGGTCAAGCTGCTTCAACATTCCTTCGATGGCAGCGTCAACGATTTTCTCGTCTTCGAGGTTGTCCACATAGTTGTTTTTGATGAAGAATTCCGCTTGCTGGAGTTTCCGCATCTGGGTTTCGTTGATGGTGATATTCTGTGCAGAGGCGGTTGCAAAAGTTACAACGGTCAGAGCCAATGCTGCGATTCTTTTCATATAGCCAATCCTTTCTTTTGATTTTCTTTCGATTTTCTTTTTCTCTGAACATTCCCCCCACCTGATTTAAGGAAGAAATGTGTGGATATCTTTGCCATAGGATTCCAACTCTCTCACCACGCTGCTGCTGACTGCTGCATATTTGGGGTCGGAAAAAAGCAGTATGGTCTCCACCCCGGTGAGCTGTCGGTTGACTTCGGCGATGTTCTTCTCGTATTCGAAATCTACGGTGTTTCTCACTCCTCGTACGATTACTCCGATTCCGAGACGTTTGGCAAAATCAGTGGTCAGTCCTTGGTAAATCTCCACAGTCACCCTCGGCTCCTTTTTGTATGTCTCCTCAATCTGAGCTTTACGCTCCTCAGGGGTGGTTGCGCCATGCTTGAGCGGGTGAACGCCGATGGCGATGACCACCTCATCGGCGAACGCCAGTGTCCGCTTCACGATGTCGTCGTGACCGATGGTGAAGGGGTCGAAACTGCCGGGAAAAAGTACCTTCATGATGTTTGGTTTTATGCAGTAAGCAAATAATTCATATAGTTGATGCCTTGACGTAATGGTTCGTCAGGCGTTTTCCTCTTCTTCTTCATCGGGTAGGTCTTCCTCTATCACGAGGTTGTCGATGATGAAGTTCTGCCTGTCCATGGTGTTTTTTCCCATGTAGTATTGCAGCAGTTCCTTCACCTGATCGGTCTTTCTGAGAGTCACCTGCTCCAACCTGATGTCGGGACCAATGAAATTCCTGAATTCGTCGGGGTCGATTTCGCCCAGTCCCTTGAATCGGGTGATCTCTGGTTCTGGGGACATCAGTTCGATGGCTTTCACCCTTTCCTCCTCGGAATAGCAGTACGTGGTGATGTAGTCGCCCTTATCTACGGCCTTTTTGTCGGTGAGTATCTTGAGGTTTTCTTTCTTCAGTTTCTTCTTCTTGTTCCGCACGCGGAAGAGTGGTGTCTGGAGGATATACACATGTCCCTTCTTGATGAGTTCAGGGAAGAACTGCAGGAAGAAGGTGATCATGAGCAGGCGGATGTGCATGCCATCGACATCGGCGTCGGTGGCCACAATCACTTTGTTGTATCTCAATCCCTCAATGCCGTCCTCTATGTTGAGTGCGGCTTGAAGAAGGTTGAATTCCTCATTCTCATAGACCACTTTCTTCGTGAGTCCGAAACTGTTGAGCGGTTTTCCCCTCAGTGAGAACACGGCTTGGGTGTTCACGTCCCTGCTCTTCGTGATGCTTCCGCTGGCAGAGTCACCCTCGGTGATAAAGATGCACGACTCTTCTTTCTTGTCGCCTTTGGCATCGTTGAGGTGGTACCGGCAGTCGCGCAATTTCCGGTTGTGCAGGTTGGCTTTTTTCGCCCTTTCCCTGGCCAGTTTGGTCACTCCGGCTATGGCTTTCCTGTCGCGTTCGTTGTCCTTCACCTTCTGCTCGATGATTTCAGCGATGTCGGGATTTTTGTGCAGGTAGTTGTCCACCTCAGTCTTGATGAAGTCGCCCACAAATTTGTTCACCGACACGCCTCCGTTGGGTTCCATGGTCAGTGAGCCGAGCTTGATTTTCGTCTGACTCTCAAATTGTGGCTCTTCCACGTTGATGGCGATAGCCGCCACGATGCCGCTTCTGATATCGGGAAATTCGTAGTTTTTGTTGAAGAACTCTTTAATGGTTCGTGCAATGTGCTCTTTGAAAGCGCTTTGGTGGGTACCTCCCTGGATGGTGTGCTGTCCGTTCACAAACGAGTGGTATTCCTCGCCATATTGCTGGTTGGTGTGGGTGAACGCGATTTCGATGTCATCACCCTTCAGGTGGATGATGGGATAGAGTGGGGTGGTGTCCATGGTGTCGGTGAGCAGGTCCTTCAGTCCGTTTCGTGAGATGATCCGCCTCCCGTTGTAGTAGATTTCCAGCCCTGTGTTGAGGTAAGTGTAGTTGCGGAGCATCGTCTCCACAAATTCCGGCTGGTATTTGTAGTTGAGGAATAGGGTGTCGTCTGGCTCAAAGTAGATCAGTGTTCCCGTTTCCTCATCGCTGTCCTCGGTCACGTCGGTCTGCAGCAGTCCCTTCTGGAATGTGGCTTTCCTCACTTTTCCGTCGCGGTAGCTTGCCACCCGGAATTCTGTGCTGAGCGCGTTCACGGCTTTCGAACCCACACCGTTCAGTCCCACGCTCTTCTTGAATGCCTTGGAGTCGTATTTTCCTCCTGTGTTGAGGATGGAGACCGCATCAATCATCTTTCCCTGAGGAATGCCACGTCCGTAGTCGCGGACAGTCACTTTCCTGTCATCGGTGATGTCAACCTCAATCCGCTTTCCTGCATTCATCTTGAACTCATCGATGGAGTTGTCGATGATTTCCTTGAGCAGCACATAGATTCCGTCTTCTGCATGTGAACCGTCGCCGAGTCGTCCGATATACATACCAGGACGTGTCCTGACGTGGTCCATGTCCGACAGGTGGATGATGTTGTCTTCAATGTATTCTACGGTCTGGTTCTGTTCGTTGTCGTTTAATTGCGTCTGTTCAATTTTTTCTTCTGCCATATAGGGATTGCCGACTTTTTGCCGGCCAAAGGATGATTTTATGAAGTTGTTGGTTTTGAATTGCTTGAATGGCGTTGCTGTCCGCCAATAGAGTGTGTCTTCTGGTGGTTTGCAGGGGAGCGTTTGTTATTTGATGCTTTTCTTCCAGCATCTGCGACGTTTGTGGATCCGGCCGTCGAAATAAATCCACTGCGACTGCACTTTTGAGTTTCGCTCCAGTTCCACACTCGTTTCGCACCATTCGTATCCCTCACTGATGAAGTAAGGAAGTAAGTCCTTGAAGAACAGTGCGTTCACACCTTTACTCTGCCATTCTGGCCTTACCGCGATGAGCAGCATTTCCAAGTGGTTGGCATGTTTCCATTTCAGTGCTTTCAGCAGGTGGTACCATCCGAATGGGAAAAGTTTTCCCTTGCATTTCTGCAGAGCTTCAGAGAGCGAAGGCATGCAGATGCCCACTCCGATGAGTTTACCGTCTTTGTCGGCGATGGTGCTGACGAGTTTAGGGTCTACGATGCTGAGATACATCTTGACATATTGGTCTTTCTGACGGTCGGTGAGTTCGCTATAGCCAAACAGAGGCGCGAAGGCTGCGTTGATGACATCGAAAATCTCCCGTCCGTAGGCTTTGGCAATCTGCTTGGCTTTCTTGAATTTCACAATCTGGGCTCCATATTTTTTCTCCACGATGGACGACACCTTGAGCAAGCGCTCTGGCACTCCGGTTTCGCGTGGAACGATGAGCCGCCATTCAATCCAGTCGGCATCTTTCTCATAGCCGTGGCGCTCCATGTGGTCCATGTAGTATTTGTAGTTGTAAATCGTCACCATCGTGCCCAGTTCTTCCTGACCTTCGTAGAGCATACCTTCTGGATCCATGTCGGTGAAGCCGAGGGGACCTTGGATTTCATCCATTCCCCGCTCCTTGCCCCATTGCTCAACGGTGTCGAGCAATGCCTTGCTCACCTCATCGTCGTCAATGAAGTCAATCCATCCGAACCTCACGCATTTGCGGTTCCAGGTCTCATTGGCCTTTCTGTTGATGATGGCCACCACTCTTCCCACAATTTTGTCGTCCCTGTAGGCGAGGAAAAGCTGTGCGTCGCAGAAATCTCTGGCGGCATTTTTTTCTCCCAACGTGTTGTATTGATCCATATACAGTTCAGGCACTGCATAAGGACAATCCGCATAAAGGTCATTGTGAAACTTGACGAATTTGGTGATGTCTTTTTTCTTATAGACAGGAATAACTTTGATATCAGCCATGTAAATACGGTTCGTTTTGAATGAATATTCCAAATAATATGCAAAAATACATTAAAAATCTGAGATTTTCATCTGTTTAGTTTACTTTTTTTCTTGTTATGACGAAGTTGGGGGACAAATGGCATGTTGGTTTGAAAACTTATGACGATTCGGGTCAAAAAAAAGCGAAAAAGGGATGAATACAAGTTTTTTTCGCTTTTTGGAAATAAAAATTAAATATTTTTTGCAGTATTCATTAAAAATTTATAAATTTGGTCGCTAAATCTATTCCATCGGAAAAAATAATCAAAAAATACATCTAATTATTATGCGATTTTTAAGAAATTCTTTGGTTGCAGCTGTTGCTTGCCTTTGCACTGTGTCAGCATCAGCTCAGACAACTGAGGCCGATTATCAAGAAGCATTGAAACTTGGTTACAGGCCTTATCCTTATTGGTTTGCTCAGATTCAGGGCGGAGTTGGGACAACCTTCACTAACAAGGCGTTCACTGACTTGATTTCTCCAACCGCAAGTGTGGGCTTCGGTCGTTTCTTCGGTTCGGGTGTCGGTGCACGTGTGCATGTCAACGCATGGGAGTCGAAAGGTGGTTTCAAGTCAATCGAGCCAACTTACAAATTCAACTATGTCAACTCCAACCTTGACTTGTTGCTCAACCTCACCAATATATTCTCGAAGAGCAACCATCACTTGGTGGATGTGATTCTCGTTGGTGGTATCGGTTTGAATTATGCATGGGGCAATGACGATATGGATGCCATCCTGGCTTCCACTCCTCTTCCTGCTGAGAACACCTCCAACGCATGGGGAAAGGGTAAGAGCCGCGAGAGCCTCTACAGCCATAATATCCGTGCAGGATTGCTTTTCGACTTCAATGTGGCAAAGAACTGGAGCATCGGTCTTGAGGTTGATGCCAACTCTCTCTCCGACCGTTTCAACTCCAAGTACAACAACAGCGACGACTGGATGCTCACTGCTCAGCTCGGTGTGACCTACAAGTTTGGTTTCAAGGCTCCTCGCAAGCCAGACCCAATCATCGAGAAGAAGGTTGTTCCTGTGGTTGAAGAGAAGAAACCAGAACCAGTTGAAGAGAAGAAAGAGCCGGAAGTGGTGCCTCCACCAGTGGTTACTCCTCCAGTGGTTACTCCTCCTCCAGCCCCTGTGGTTGAAGAGAAGATTCCTTCCATCAAGGAGGCTATCTATTACTTCGAGTCGAAGACCGAACTTGACGAGTCGAACTCTCCTGAGGCCAAGATCAAGCGAGTTGCTGACTGGGCTAAGAAATATCCGAAGGGTAAGCTCACCGTGACTGGTTATGCCGACAAGGGCACGGGTTATGCTTCACGTAACCAGATGCTTTCTGAGAAGCGTGCTCAGACTGTGGCTGAGGCTTTGAAGGAAGCTGGTGTTCCTGCAAGCCAGATTGTCACTGTTGAAGGTCTTGGCGACACCATCCAGCCATTCCCAGAAAACAACGACTGGAACCGTTGCGTAATCATCGAGGGTCAGTAATCAGCTGACACTTCCAGATAACAAATCACCCCGCACATCAGAGTTTGTGCGGGGTGATTTTTATATCTATTAGTCCTTTCTCCAACTTTTCATTTGGGCTTATTCTTGCTGTTATACTTTTCAATCTCTTGGTTGATGTAGTCCTGCAGGGCTTTCCCCTTGATGATTCCCACCTCATTGAGCATTCCCATGAAGAAGCGTCCGGCTCCTTTGTTGTTGCAGACAGATAAGGAGGCGAGGTAGTGGACGCCGTCTTCCACAAGAAACATGGATTCATCCACTCCATATTCTTCAATCAGGATTCTTCTCGCCACATTCGTCAGCCGGATGATCACTCTGCTGACTTTGTCGGATGAGAAACCGAAGATGTCGGTGAAATAGTTGGTGTGCTTCTCCCTGTGCTCCCATTTCTTGTCGGAATAAATCACGCTGCCCTTGATTCTTGAGATTTTGAAAGTCTTGCATTGACCGCTTTCCACTTCGTAGCACCTGACCTCGTTGGATGCCTTGAGCACTTGGTAGGGTTCCACAAACCGGTCTTTTGTGGTCTTGCTGTTCAGCGATTCATATTTCTGGAAAATGCAGGCGTGTCGGTTGTTGATGGCCTTGCGGATGTTTTCAAGGTTTTCGGCGTTTCTCTTGTTGTATTTCCCGTCTTCTTGTTCGGTTTCGATGCCGTAGGTGCTTCTGAATTTCTGCTTCAGCCTGTTCACCACGGGGTCACTTCCGTCCTCTCTGCCAAGCATGTCGGCCAGGAGTTGCAGCTCGTCTGCCCTGAAATGCATTTTCTGCGTGATATTCGCCACAAAAGGAGAATTGTAGTCGATGCTGTAGATTCCATGGTCATTGAACACATGGAATCCCACTCCCTCAAAAAACTCAATATAGCGGTAAACGGACCTGACGGACATGTCGAGCTTTTCTCCAATTTCCTTAGGGGTGAGTGTGCAGTTGCCAATGAGCAGTTCAAGCATCTTCAGCTGCCGTTCAAATTTTGAGAGTTCCATGGCTGGTTTGTGTTGTTCTGATGGTTGTGTTTTTGATAGGATAGTTGTGTTCTCTGTGGTTCAGTTAAAACGTCAGGCGTTTTAGTAGGACTGTTGGCCTTTCTGGTACTGGCTCACTCAAATTTGAGTGAGAGCTGCGTGTCGCCAAGGAGGTTGTAGGATTTGCGGTGATAAGGTGAGATTCCGTACATTTCGATGGCCTTTCTGTGCTCTTTGGTGGGGTACCCCGCATTGTGGTCCCAGCCATAGACGGGATATTCCCGGTGCAGCTCCTTCATGTAGTCATCCCTGTAGGTCTTGGCAAGGATGGAGGCTGCGGCAATGGACAGATATTTGCCGTCTCCCTTCACCACGGTGGTGTGGTGGATGTCTTTATAAGGAAAGAACTTGTTGCCGTCGATGATGAGCTCCTGTGGCCTGACTTTCAGCTGGTCGATAGCTCTGTGCATGGCCAGGATGCTGGCCTTGAGGATGTTGATTTGGTCGATTTCCTGTGCGGTGACGATGCCCACAGCCCAATCCACTGCGTCATGCTGAATTTCTTCCCTGAGCTCATAGCGCATCTTCTCGTTGAGCTGCTTGGAGTCATTGAGCCTTTCATTCTGGTAGTCGGGAGGAAGGATGACCGCAGCGGCATACACGCTTCCTGCCAGGCATCCTCTTCCTGCCTCGTCGCATCCAGCTTCTATGACGTCTTTATTCAGATAGGGTAGTAACATTGATGGAATGAGTCAAGGGATTATTTTTGGTTTGCCTTCTCTCTCCTTCTTTCCTCGTTCTTGCTCCTGCGGTCCTTTTTCTTCTCTGGTTTCTGTTTGGTGATTTTCTCTGGTTTCTGTCTGAAGAGTGGAGTCTGAGTTGGGTTCCAACTCTGATTCACCTCCCACTGCGCCCTGAGGTTGAGGGCTCCAGGATAATAGAAGGTTTCCTCAGGTTGGCGTTGAGAGTCGTAATCTCCGGTAGTCCAGCGTCCGTCGCCATTTCTGTCGTAGAACATGCTGAGGTAGTAATTTCCCGGGTCAATGTAGTAGAAATCTACTTTCCCGTTCTCCGCTTTCTGTTGTTTCACCACCTTTCCGCTTTGGTTGATGAGCGACACATAGGCGCAGTCCTCCGCATTCTGCAGGTTCACGGTCAGCTGGCTGAACTTGTCGAGTCCCTTCACTTTGATGGTTTTCTTCATGCCTGCCATGCGCTGACCGTAGATGTTGACCACGGCTCCGGTGTCGATGCTGACATAGTAGGTGCTGTCGGGCTCCCACTCGGCATAAAGCCTGTATTTCATCGTGGTGCCCTTCACCCTCCTGAGCACGAACGGAAGGTCGTGTTCCACGGAGTCCACCAGATGGTAGAAATGGAACATGCTGGTGTATGCTGTGTCGATGGGTTCACTGAAGGTGAAGTCGATGTTCTGGTCAGGGTTGATGTTTCCAGAGTTGGTCTTCACGTCGATGAACTCTTCGGGCATCGGAGGGATTTCAATATCTTCTTCCTTCTCGGTTTTCTTCTGTCTCTTTGATTTCTTGCTGCTCTTCTTGCTTTTTTCCTTGTTGTCGGCCTCTTCTTTTTGCATGTTTTCTTCCTCATTGCCGTCGTCTTCCTCATTGTCAGCCAATTCTGTGGCAGGAGGTGGGGATATGATGGAGTCGGCTTGCTCGGTTGTCGGACCGCCGTAGTATTCGTCGTAAATCAGTTCTTCTTCTGATTTTTCTTTCTTAGCTTCTCCTGGTGCTATAAGAGTCTGACCACTAACAACTTTCTCCTGTTTTTTGCCATTCTCGCTTCCTGATTTTGACTTCCGCTGATTATGCTTGAATTCTTTCAGGTATTCTTTCTTGTAGTCTTCCCACTCGTCCTTGCGCTTTTTCTGCAATTTCTCATAGGTGACTTTCGACAGGAGGTTCTGCGTGTCCGTACGCTCCACCAGCCGGTTCAGGGTGTCGGTGTAGTTGTAGGTGAGAGTCACGCGCAGCGTGTCGTTATTGTAGATGGTGGAGTCTTTCACCCAGTAGGTGATGGTGTCTTTCTTCTCGCTGGCTTCAATGACGAATGCGTTGTCGGCATTGAAATTGAGTCCCTTGATCACGGGGAGCGTGGAGTCGGGAGCGGTGAAAAAGAGCGTGAAGCGCTCCAACTGCGGTCTTTCCCATTTCAGGAACGCACGGTTTTGTCCCTCCTCTTCGAATGCCGTGAGAACGATGTTGTCGGGATAAAAATGGGTGTATGGTATTGAGATGATGGAGTCGTAGTGGATGGAGTCGTGCCAGATGGTGTCGTGCTTGATGTCGGGTTTGGCAGAAGAGGTGATGATTTGGCGGTTGAATCCAATCATCTCTGATTTCTGTGTGAACATGAAGTTCTGGTCCTGGTCCTTGAGCGCGAAAGCCCTGTAGCGTGTTTCTGGATTCAGTCCCTTGATGACGAAATGTCCGGAAGCATCTGTTCTCGACACCCGCTCAAATTCTCTGGTCCGGAATATGCTGTCGGGCAAGTCTTCCTCCCCTTCCTCAATTCTGTGGAGTCCCACCAGCAGACCTTTCATGGGCTCCAAATCGGCGGCTCCGAGCACATATCCTGAAATTTGGAAGGTGTCCACCATCTCTCCCGTGGAGAAGGTGAATGCGTAGTCATCCATGGGATTTCCTTCGTTGTTGTCCTGAATGGCGTCAGAGAAGTCTATGGTGTAGGTGGTGTTGGGTTTGAGGGAGTCGTTGAGGGTGATGGTGATGCGCTTCCCCATGGCCTCGATTTCGGGCTGGTTGATTTGTGGTGGTGAGATCACCACTTTTTCCATGGCATTGTCAAGTTTGATGTTTTCATCAAACATAAGGACGATTTTCTTGTTTTTTGCATTGACAGCTCCATATTTTGGGGATGTACCCAATATTTTAGGAGGGTCCTCGTCGAAGGCCCCTCCGTCGGGAGTTCCCAAGTTGGCGCATGCCGCCAACACCAAAGTCAGGAAGATGATGTAGATGATTTTTCTCACGGTCTCTCACTCGTTGTTCGTTCCGTTTCTGTCCTTATGCGTCAGCATCAGTCTTTGACCTTGACCTGATGCATGGGCTGTCCTTGCTTTCACTTGTTGAGTTGGAGCAGCTCGTCGATATAAGTGCGGTTATTGCTCAGTCTTGGAATTTTGTGCTGGCCGCCCAGCTTTCCTTTGTTTTTGAGCCACAGGTCGAAAAGCCCTTCCTTGGCCTTGATGATTTCAAGGGGCTGGAGCGTGATGTTCTTATATCGTTTCGCTTCATAGTCGGAATTGATGGCTTGCAGCGACCTGTCGAGGATGGCGGCGAACTCTTCAACCGATTCAGGCTCCTTCGCAAATTCCACAAGCCATTGATGTCGGCATTTCGCATTGTCGTCCATGAAAATAGGGGCTGCGGTGTATTCCTTCACCTGCGCGCCGGTGGCGATGCATGCTTGCTCCAGGCCTTTCTCTGCGTTATCCACGATGAGTTCTTCGCCGAAGGCGTTGATGAAATGTTTCGTCCTTCCTGTGATGATAAACTTGTATGGATTCTTTTGGGTGAACATCACGGTATCACCGATGATGTATCTCCACAGTCCGCACGTGGTGCTGATCACCATGGCGTAGTTCACGCCCGTCTCCACGCCCCAGAGCGGCACGACTTTCGGATCGGGTTTGCCAAATTCGCTCATCGGTATGAATTCATAGAACACTCCGTAGTCAATCATCAGCGTCATGGCCGGGTCGTTGATGTCGGTCTGTATGCCGAAGAATCCCTCAGATGCGTTGTAGGTCTCCATATAGACCATGTCGGGATTCGTGATGATTTTCTTGTATTGTTCACGGTAAGGGGTGAAAGCCACTCCTCCATGGAAGAAAACCTCGAGGTTTGGCCAGATATTGTCGAGATTCTTCTCTCCTGCTATCTCCATCATCCGGGTGAGCACAGCCATCATCCATGATGGCACACCGCTGATGTTGGTCACATTCTTGTGCATGGCGATTTCGGCAATCTGGTCGCGTTTCTGCTCAAAGTCGCTTAGCAGCGCCACCTTTTTCTTTGGAATCCTGGTCAGGTTGACGGCTTTAGGAACGTTCTCGATGAGAATCGCACTGAGGTCGCCCACCATGCTGTTCGGGGTGTTCAGGTTAGGCTCGTGGCTTCCTCCCAGAATCAGGCTCTTTCCTTTGAAAATCTTGCTCTTTGGGTGGATGGCCAGATAGGACGACACGCAGTCGGTTCCTCCTTTATAGTGAATCCCCTTCTGTCCTTCTTTGCTTACGGGAATGAACTTGCTCTTGTCGTTCGTGGTGCCTGATGACTTGGCGAACCACACCACCTTTCCCGGCCAGAGAATGTCGGGCTTGCCTTCCCTCATCTGGTGGATATAGCTTTTCAGCTCTTCGTAGGAGTTGACGCTCATGAAACTGGCAAAATCTTGATAGCCGTCGATGTTGCCGAAGTTGTGGTCTTTTCCCCACAGGGTGTCTTTGGCACTGCTGATGAGATGGTGCATCACCTCCATTTGGAGTTCTTCCGCATGTTGCGCATACTTCTCGATGGCTTTCTGCCTTCTTGCAAAGTAGAATTTATTTAATATTCTTGTGGGATTCATAAATCAAGTTTAGTAATGATAGGCGATGTGAACTTGAAATCCACATTCCCCGTATGCGTGGGTGGCGCATTTTGAGGAATTTTACCGGTTGCAAAGTTAGTTAATCTTTTCGAAACTACAAAGCGTTTCTCTTGTCGCGTGCCTCAAGCAAGGAGTTGGCGAGGGTTTTGTCGCGTTTGATGTGATTATAGGCATGTTTGGCGGCATCCTGATGGCTCTCTTTTTTCGAGTAGCCTACTCCTGTCCCGCAATAGATGCCTTCGATGCACACCCGTGATGTGAATTGGGTGGTGTTGTTGTCAAGCAGGGTCCTTTCGCTGACAATGTCGAAAATGAAGTCCAGCTGGTATTTCTGGCACCATTCAATCAGCTTGCTCTTGTAGTTCTCCTCTATTTTCGACACATCTTCGATGTTCACGTATTTCTTGAAGACTACGTCTTTCATGAATTTCATGCAGTGGCTGTAGCCTTTGTCGAGGTAGATAGCTCCGATGAACGCTTCGAATGCGTTGCCGTTCATATAGCTGTTGTGGGCCGATGTCTTCCTACCTGTGTATTTCACGAGCTCATCCAGCTTGATTTGCTCTGCCAGTTTGTTGAGCATGTCGCGTCTGACGAGCTTGCTCCTGAGAGTGGTCAGGAAACCTTCCTGCTGGTTGGGATATTTCTCATACAGGATGTCGGCCACCACGCTGCCCAGCACGGCGTCGCCGAGAAATTCCAGCCGTTCGTTGTTTTTGTGGCTTCCTCCCTTGTGGTTCGTGGATTTATGCTTGAGCGCCATCTTATAGACGTTGATGTTGTCGGGCACAAATCCCGTGATCCGCTTAATCTGCAAATAAGGCTCCTTATCCTTACGGAAAAGGAGCCTTATCTTGCTTCTTATGTTCTTGTATGTTTTCATGCGTTGTCTGAGATGTGCTGCATGAAAAACGGCTTAGCCCTGATATTTCTTGAAGATGGCACATGCGTTGTGTCCACCGAATCCAAAGGTGTTGCTCAAGGCAGCACGGATTGGACGTTCCTGTGCCTTGTTGAAGGTGAAGTTGAGCGTGTAGTCGATTTCCTCGTCTTTATCCTCGTCCTCGTGGTTGATGGTAGGAGGAACGATGTCGTTCTTGACAGAGAGGATGCTGATGATGGCTTCAACTGCTCCAGCGGCTCCAAGCAGGTGTCCGGTCATGGACTTGGTGGAGCTGATGTTGAGCTTGTAGGCGCTCTCTCCAAACACTTCCTTAATGGCTTTCACCTCAGAGATGTCACCCACGTGAGTGGATGTGCCGTGCACGTTGATGTAGTCGATGTCGGATGGCTGCATCTCGGCATCCTTGAGTGCGCGCTGCATCACGAGTTTGGCGCCCAGTCCTTCAGGATGCGAAGCGGTGATGTGGTAAGCGTCGGCCGACATGCCCACACCTGCAACTTCAGCGTAGATTTTGGCACCTCTGGCCTTGGCATGCTCAAGCTCCTCAAGCACCAAGATGCCGGCTCCTTCGCCCATCACGAATCCATCACGGCTGGCGCTGAATGGACGGCTGGCTTTTTCTGGCTCGTCATTGCGGGTGGAGAGTGCCTTCATGGCGTTGAAACCACCCACTCCAGAAGGCCAGATGGCTGCTTCGCTTCCGCCCGTCACCATTGCGTTGGCTTTGCCAAGACGGATGAGGTTGAATGCGTCTGCCAAGGCGTTGGTTGACGATGCGCAGGCAGAGGTTGTTGTGTAGTTCGGGCCATGGAATCCGTAGTCGATAGAGATGTAACCAGCAGCGATGTCTGCAATCATCTTAGGTATGAAGAATGGATTGAACTTCGGACCGAGTACTGGTCCGTTGACTGCATAGTTTCCAGCTTCTTCCTCGAAAGTGTGAATACCTCCGATTCCGACTCCAAGCACTACACCGATTTCGTTCTTGTCGATGGTTTCGAGGTCCATGCCAGAGTCATCGATGGCCATTTTTGCAGCGGCGATGGCATACTGCGTGTAGATGTCCATCTTTCTCACTTCCTTACGGTCGATATAATCCTGTGCGTTGAAACCTTTCACCTCACATGCGAACTGAGTCTTGAACTGTGAGGCGTCGAAATGTGTGATAGGAGCTGCGCCGCTCACACCTTTCTTCAGGTTTTCCCATGATTCCTCCACATTGTTGCCCAGAGGTGTGATGGCTCCTATGCCGGTAACTACAACTCTTTTTAACTCCATGATATATTGTTTAATGTAATAAGTCTAAAAAAATTATGAATTACTCATCATCGGCAAGACTTTCACCTTGCTCCTGATACGTAATTCATAATTGTGTAAAATTGAATTATTTTGCGTTAGCTTCGA
The DNA here is from genome assembly GCA_900314125.1 of uncultured Prevotellaceae bacterium. Classification (GTDB taxonomy): domain Bacteria; phylum Bacteroidota; class Bacteroidia; order Bacteroidales; family Bacteroidaceae; genus UBA3839. The sequence goes on from OMUD01000102.1 coordinate 16,333, forward strand.
TGTAGTTGATAGCTTCGCCAACAGTAGTGATCTGCTCAGCCTTGTCGTCTGGAATGCTAATACCGAAAGCTTTCTCAAACTCCATGATCAGTTCAACAGTGTCAAGAGAATCAGCTCCGAGGTCACCAGTGAAACTTGCTTCAGGCTTTACTTCTGCTTCGTCAACACCAAGTTTGTCGCTAATGATTGACTTTACTTTTGCTTCAATTTCAGACATAATTAATTCTTTTTTTGTTAAATAAATTATTTTTTAACTCTATTTTCTTTTCCTTAATACCCACTTTTTCTTCACACTTTTTGGGATAAAATGTTAAGAACAAGTTGCATTTCAGAGTGCAAAGGTAACAAATTTATCTCAATATGTGCAAAAAAAAACCTACAAAATGCATTGTTTTTGCACATGTGAGCTTTTTTGTGCAACGATTTAACATTTCCAACTCTTTTTTCTGCCTGTTAATGAGCAACTTTATAATTGATGAGGGACAATGCAGTTGCAAAAGGGCAGTCCTGTCATTCGGCTCTGTCTGTCATCCAGATTTTCTCTTGTTTGTTTCCCTGTTTCTTGATGTAGATGCCGTGAGAGGGGTGATGCACGGCTCTTCCCTGCAAGTCGTAGTACCTGGTGTGAGTCATGGAAATTGTGGAGGCGGTTATGCCGTCGGGTGTGTTGGAGGTGATGGTCACATTGTCGAATCCAATGATTTTCTCAGAGCCGTCGGCTGTGTGGATAGCTTGAAGACGGATGGTGGTGGCTGCTTTCCCGTCGCTTTCAAAAGGCAATTCCACTTGCTGCCATTCACTTTTGTTGTCGAGCGAGGGACTGCTCACGGTGCTCCCGTTCTCCGTTTCCACACTCACTTTGGCATCACCTCCGAGGCCGCTTTTCCAGAGACTGGCCTTCAGGATGTACCTGCCTTGGGGGAGCCTGAGCTGCTGGGAGAGTGAGAGGGTGGGAGTTCCCCAGTTCTGTCTCACCCAATAGGTTTGGTTGCCGTTTTCCGCCGGTTTGGCCAGTGAGCCAAAAAAGCGGTCGAAATAGAGGTCGCCGCTTTTCAGCGCTGTGATGTCGTTGTTGTTGGGATTGGCACGCTCCACGGTCCAGCCTTCCGGCACGTAGATGGCGCGGTCGCTGCTCACTCCCGAGCCTGCCTGCACGCTGTAGCTTTGCTCGAAGTCGCCGTTGATGAGCTGACTGGGCAATTCCTTCTGCTGGTAGTCAATGCCTTGAATCTCGCATATCTCCTCTTGGGTGAGGCAGATGTCATAGAGTCTCAGCCCGCTGATGGTTCCGATGAAGTCTTGGTTGTCGGCAGCGTATGCTCCGTCCCACCATTGTGTGCGTCCTATGTAGTTGCGGCTGTCGGATGCGGTTTCCTCCAGCATGTAGGGCTCTGATGTGATTGCCGTGCTGCTCACGTCTTCTATGCCATCCACATAGATTTTCGTGGTGTGGGTGGCGGCATTGAAGCTGACGGCAATCTTGTATTCCTGACCGGTCTTGAGGCTTGTGGCGGCATCAGCCATGACGGTTGTGCCTCCGTTGTGTTTCACTCCGGCCGAGAGCTTGTTGGCTCTGAGGAACACACTGTTCCCCGAACCACTGCCGAAGTCGTAGATGCGGGGCTGTCCGCTCAGGCTGTTTGCCTTCACGCTGACTAGGAAAGTGTAGGATCTGAGACCTTTCAGCAGGCCTTGGGGAGCCTTTCCATATTGGTTGGTGGAGAAGCCCGTGGCGGTGTTCTTGCTCAGGTCGAGTGCCGCGTCTTGTTCATAACGGAGGTTTTTCGGTATGTCGCGTAGGAGCCCTTTCACTGTGAAGTCTCTGCTTTTTGAGCCGATGGTGGCGGTGAGGGTCACTTCCTTGTCCTCTGTCAGGGGGGAGAGTGTGCCGCCAGCGGCGATGACGCTCTCGTCGGAGGAAGTCCAGTTGACCTGAAGGCCGAGGACGGTGGAGGGAAGTACGATGTCGGTGCGGGTCTGCTCAGGCAGGGATATGGACTGCAGAGCCGTTTCCTCGAGCTGTTTGTTCATCTCTTCCCGTGCCTGCTGGGTCAGTTGCTGCACGGCCATAGGGGAGTGGCACACATCCTGTGCGTTGGTGAATGCGATGGCATGTCCGTTCTCGGATTTGTCCCCAGTGAGGGTTCCGCCTTGGAATCCATTGATACTGATAACCTGGTCCACCAGTCCGTTGCGGTAGGTGGTGAGTGTTTCTCCGTCGTAGGTGAATGTCAGCACCCAGGTGGTGAGTTTCGTTGGGTGGTTGTCGCCGCTTGTGCCTGTGCTTGCCACAGCCCAGTCGTCGCTGGTATAGAGCCTGTTCTGGCTTTTCCAGCTTTTCCCGTTGATGCTGACCACTGGATAGTGGTCGGATGGGTCGAGGGTGTAGGTCAGTTGGTTCGCTCCTTCACCAAGCGTGAGGATTGTGCCTTCGTATTTCGACTGGTTCATGCCGATTCCCACAGTGAGCGTTCCTGGTGAGGAAAGAGTCTTTCCGTCAGCAATTTCCTTGCCCTCTGTCAGTGGCTCGGCCCATTCATGGTCGGCGTGAATGGCGGTTGGGTAGCCTTTAGGGTAGTTTTTAGTCACGATCCAGTAGTAATAGTCGCCTTGCATCCATGTGAGCCGCATTTTGCTTGATCCGGAACCAGGGATAATGAACGGACGGGCATTGTTCTTTGGAGAATTTTTGGTGATTTGTTCAGAACCGGCCACTTTTCCGTTGTCATCAATGGTGTATTTCCAGATTTCATATACGCCGTTGCGGTCGAATGCTCCGTCCTTGGTTGGGATGCTCAGATAGAGGTCGTTGATGTTGTCGGGGTCGATGGCCATACCTCCGCTGTAGCAGCGTTCGGTGCTGTTCCAGTTGTGATGGAACGCATGGCCTCCATACTGCACCCATGTGTTCCGCCATGCAGAGCCGGTCCATCTGGAGTACCAATACACGTGGGAGGTCTTGGCGTCGTCGATATGCGGATAGGCGATGACTGGGTGCTCATCCTTGTCGAGGGTGATTTGCCACACCCAGTTTCGGATGTTTGCGCTCTTATCGACGATGGTGGCTGGATAGCTGTTGGCATAGGAGTCGGTCTTGCTCACGTTGAACACCCCATTGTTGATGATGCTCAGCTGCTTGCCGTTGATGTCGCGCAGGATGGGGCCGTTGCCCTTGTTGATGTCGATCACGTTGAAATAAAGCCAGTCGGGCATTTCGTTGTCGGGATGCCCGGTGGTGTAGCTCACGTAAATCTTGTCTTTTCCGTTGCTCTGATATTTGGCGTATGGCCTTGCACCGGTGGACTGCACGATTTGCTTCGGACCAAAATCGAATTTGCAGTTGTCGCTTGCGTCAGGCATGGTGAGCCTTGCGATAGTGGGATGCCAGTTGATGCCTCGCCAGCAAAGGTAGATATGCTGTGGGTCATCACTGAGAATGAAAGGCGAAGGATAGGTGGTGTTGTTGGCGGTGGCGAGGTATTTCTCTTCGCCGAGGCTGGTGATGTCACCCGGCTTGGTTGAGATCCTGTACCAGATTTTCGGCTCGTCGGTGTGGCGGGTGTAGAATATCATGACACGCTCGTCGGGCAAAACCACAAAGGTTGGGTTGTTGTGGTCGTCGGGCTGGAAATAGGAGCGGATGAGCACGTCGGTCTTCCTTCCTGTAAGCCAGTCGTACTGTGTGGCCTTCACATTGCCGTGCACATCAATATAACCGATGTAGGTGGCGTTGATGGTCTTGCTTTCGTTTTCGTAGTGGAGGGCGCGTGGGTCAGCAAACCAGCACCATGCTCCCTCATCTGCCACGATGTTGCTTTTGAACTG
>OMUD01000269.1 GCA_900314125.1 uncultured Prevotellaceae bacterium
AGGCTGAGGGGAATAAGATTATTCTTGTCGGGAGTCCCATATTCAATGCACAGCACATAATGCCTGTGCTGCCCATCTGCACCATAAATGTAGCCACGCTGGCGGCTGCGGTCCACAATCACATGGCTGTTGTATGTGATAACCGTGCCGAATGGGCTTTTCATGGGAACAGGACTTGTGGTTTGCAATAGGCTGATTTCTGTTCCGATTGTTTTGGCAATAGCAATCTGGCCGGAGTCATTCTCAACCGGAAACAGGTAGGAGTAGATTCCTTTCTGCTCATCACCGATAAAACTGTCGTCGCTTTGATAGCAGTCAAGCAGGGTTAAGGGCTGCCAGTTCTTGAATAAGGGAACGGAAATGGTGTCGCCGTTGAGTTGCTCCACACAATACGTGTGGAATCTGTTCGCTTTAGGGTCGAGCCGGCCGAAAATCATCACATTTTCATTCGATGTGCGGAAAAGGAAGGGGGATGTATAAGCGTGAAGCAACGCTTTTTCGTATCTGAATTCTTTCTTGCCGTCAAAACATTCGATATAGTCCTCATTGTAGTGGTTGCCTGCAATCACCACTTTCCCACTGTCAATCTCAACGGCATTGGCCAGGGCTCGTTTTTGGTCCAGACAGCCGAAACCCTCAAAACGGTGGGTTGAAGGATCATAAATCTCTGCTGGAAAGGTCTGGCCGATGCCCAAATGCTGTTCATGGCCGCCGGCTATCAGTACCTTGCCTGAACGCAACACCAGAAACAAGCCGTCGTCGTGAGAATAAACCATGGGAATCTCATGCCATTCGCCGTCTTTGAAGTATTCTGCCGTGGCTGTGGGAATGAAGCCGTCGGTGTGACCGCCTGCCACAACCACCTCATCGCCTATGCGGAACTTGATGCCAGTTGACCTGGGATGGTGCAAATCAGGAAGACGCTCAACCTGCATTTCCATCATTTTGCATGTGCGACTGGAACTGACAGATGAACCACCTTGTGCACTGATGGTTGAAAACTGTACGCACATCACTGCATAAAGCAACAACGTATGGATATTTACCTTTAGGAATGCCATTGTTTTCGGCTACGTAATATATATATGCAAAGATAAGTTATTATAGATGATAGGTCATGTCAATAAGTACAAAAATAGACTGACCCATTGGAGCCTGATTGAATGCTTATGCAAAATTAAGAATTTTTGCCAAGAGATGGACTGCTAAATCCATAATCCGACTTACAATTTCAGAATTTGTTAGTCAAATCTGCGATTGTAAGTTGCAAAAAACAATCATTCCCCCCAACTATTCAGATGAGAGGAATGATTTCTTATAGGGTGGTTAAAAAAACTTGCAGATAAACGGGGCTGTCTTATTTGATGCCGAGTTTCTTGCGGATGTCCTTAGGAACGGCGTCCTTGTGGACAAGGATGTTCATCGTCTTGTACTTCACGAAAGTTTTGGAGGCATACCAGATTCCTTTGTATTTGCCACTCAGTCCCCATGAGTTCTTCACGATGAAATATTCCTTGCCGGTCTGATCTTTGGCGAGACCATAAATCAGCATGCCGTGGTCGTCAGTGGTCTCCCAGTTGTCGTAAGCCTCCTGGCGCATCTCCTGAGTCACTTCAATCTCAGGCATCGGACGGGTCAGCGCTTCCTGCATCTTGCCTGCATTGGTCAGACCAAGCCAGTGGGCCATGTCGGAACCGGTATAGTCCGGTGCTTTCGTCACATCGGGACATACGGCGATACCGTTGCGGGTGAAACCGTCCTCGCTCACGTCGCTGCCCCAGGCGAAGGTGTAGCCGTTGCGTACGGCGTTGTCCATCACGGCCATCAGCTCGTCAATTGGAAGGTTGTAGCTTGCGCCCCAGCGCCAGTTGTCCTGAATCTCCAGGATGAACGGCTCATAGAACGGATGATGGGTGTAAGAAGTGAGCGACACATAGTCGTCCATGTTCAGACCCAGCGACTCCATATAGGATTTCGGAGTGTAGGTCTTGCCCTCATAAACGAACTCTTCTGGAACCTCACCGAGATAGGTGTCGAAAATGGAGTTGAGGCCTTTGAACCAAGCCGGACTCAGTTTCTTCTGCTTGCCCTTGGCGATGCCGTTCACATAGCCTTCGGCAATCTGGAAGAACTCGTTGAAGTTTGGAAGGGTGTCGCCGTAGAGGGTGCCTGGAAGCGGCATGGCGGTCTCGGGAATCATACCATAGTTCTTCATGCAATACACAGCGTCATAGAAACTGCCGCCCTGAGAGAAAGAGATGTCGCCGTGCAGACGTACGCTGGCCTTGGCGCGGTCCTCGTAGGTCTTGTGGGCCAGATACATCTCGCACAGGTCGTATTCGCCCTTGCCCTGACGCAGCAACTCTGCCTCAAAAAAGCCCAGGCTTGAATAAGCCCAGCAGGTGCCTGAACGGTTCTGGTTCTTGATGGAAGTGATAGGAATCTCCTTGATGGTGGTAAATTCAAAATCTTTCGCACTGTTCTGTGCATAGGTGCAGAGGCTCATGCCGAACATCGCACCGAGTACAATCATTTTTTTCATTCTATTTATGTAAGTTGTTTAAATGGTTTCTTGAATAAAGGAAAACGGGCCTTCTGACGGAATTTCAATTCTTTATATGTGAAGCTCACGACTGAGATTTGGCCACAAACTCCTCCACATCCTTTGGATGGTAAGGGATGATCTGCTCACCCAGCACACGGTTGCCGCTCTCGGTGATCAGCAGGTCGTCCTCAAGTCTGATACCACCGAAATCACGGAAAGCATCCAACTTGTCGTAGCAGATGAAGTCCTTGTGCAGGCCTTGCGACTGCCACAGGTCGATGAGGTGAGGGATGAAATAGATGCCCGGTTCATCGGTCATCACGAAACCTGGCTCCAACCGGCGGCCGCAACGCAGGCAGTTCAATCCGAACTGGGTGGATGGCTGAACCTCATCGTCGAAACCCACATAGTTCTGACCGAGACCTTCCATGTCATGAACGTCCATACCCATCATGTGGCCTAAGCCGTGAGGGAAGAACATGGCGTGGGCGCCTGCCTGAACGGCGTCTTCGGTGTTACCCTTCATCAGTCCCACCTGCTTCAGCATGTCGGTCATCATGCGGGCCACGTCCAAATGCATGTCCAGCCATTTCACACCTGGCTTGGCTTTCTCAATCACCAGGTCATGACAGGCTTCCACGATGCTGTAGATATCAAGCTGCTGTGGCGTGAACTTGCCGGAAATCGGAGTCACACGGGTGTTGTCAGAGCAATAATGGTTCAGGGTTTCTGCTCCGGCGTCACACAGCATCAGTCGCCCTGCCTCGAGCGGACGAGTCGATGGATAGCCGTGTTGGATCTCACCGTGCATCGACAGGATGGTCTGGAACGACACCTGGCTGCCCAAACTGTGGGACACGCCTTCCAGCATGCCGGCAATTTCAAATTCAGGTACACCTGGCTTGCAGGCACGCATCGCGGTGGTGTGCATCTTGTAACCGATGGCCATCGCGCGCTCGATTTCCTCAATTTCCTCGGCTGTTTTCACGGCGCGCATCTTCACCACCGACTTGATCAGCTTCACGCTGGCCGACTCCTTCTGCTTGTAAGGATGGATGCCGAGCAGGTCGCTCAGCAGAATTTTGTGGTCGTCGCGGTAAGGGGGGAGATAGTGGATGGTCACACCTTTTTTCAGATTCTCCTCAACGAAGTGGCAGAAGTCTTTCATGCTGCCGCTGTGGGCTACTCCCACTTCCTGACCGAGGTCGCTCACAGAAGGCACGTAACCGAACCAGATGATGTCGTCGATGTCGATGTCGTCGCCGAAGAGGTATTCTTTCTGGTTGTCTATGTCAATCACACCGACCAGTCCTTCGCGTTTCTGACCGAAATAATAGAGGAAACTGCTGTCCTGACGGAATTTATAGGCGTTGGCAGGATAGTTGCACGGAGAATCATTGTTGCCTAAAAGCACAATGATGCCGCTGCCCACCAACTCGCTCAGCCGTTTGCGCCGGCTGATGTAGGTATCTTTTGAAAACATAGTTAGATTTGTTAGTTGTAAGTATAGTTGTAAGTGTAGTTGTTTTGATGGCTTTCATCTCAACTTCGTCAAAGTGTTCTGAATAACCGCTTAAAATGCAAATATAATGGTTTTTTCCGAAATTTGCCGCCTTCTATCTTTTTTTTATAAGTAAATCTTCATTATATCGTTCCCTTGTATAAATTTTCGATAGGAAATATCATATCCCAGTTTTTTCCCCATACTATGTTACCGTTGTCAAGAGTGAATCGGCTGAACTTTTTGGGGTCGAGATATTTGTTATATTGCGGATGAGGATGACGACGAATAAAATCGCCGATGTCCACTGTTTGCATAGTGTTGTCACTGAAAGTCAGGCTGACTGTCAAATTGCCTTTGTCTTCTGCCTTGATAATATAAAGCTTTTCCATATCTGTTCCTCCCTATAGCTTATAGCTTCTTTTTAATGTTAGTACTGCGGATGCTCTGCTTCAGAACAAAGAATTTCACCCACTTTTCGATGATGTTTCTGTAGTATTTTTGGATAAACTCTTCTGCCGTGCGTTTCTCTTTTTCTTGCAGCGGTTCAGCTCCGTGTTTTTCGCGAATATGAATATCGACCAACTCTCCGTTCATCATAATGAGCTCGAAGATACTTTCCTTTCCTCCGTGTAACACGTGGACGTGAATGGGTTCATGTTCATTGGAGTAGAAGTAGAAGATGAAACCGAAATATTCGAAAATCTTAGGCATAGCTGATAAAGTTTATTACGCAAATTTAATAATTTTTCTTCATATTCTCATGCTCTTCCCATAAGTTTTTATAATTTACCTACTGTTGG
>OMUD01000012.1 GCA_900314125.1 uncultured Prevotellaceae bacterium
AGTTCCATTGGTTTGAGGTCGCCCACATTCAGAATCCAAAGTTGGTCAACACCATAAGTATAAGTAAGCTGCAGTTGTTCCCACATTCTCTGCACCTGTGAAACGTTCAGCCATTTGCTGTTGCGGGGCGCACCTACATAATCCACATGATAATAGAGTCCATATCCGCCTGGATGTCTTTTTGCGAAGGCACCTTCCGCTTTATTCCCATCAAGTTCAGGCAGTACCCGCACATTGCCCCAGTTGTCGTCGCAGAGCAGCAGGATGACGTCGTCCGGGACCCTCATTCCCTTTTCATAATATTCCTGTACCTCCTTATAGAGCGCCCAAAGCTGAGGAGTTTTATCCGCTGGCTTTCCTGTGGCCTCTTCAATAAGCCGTCTTTGGTTGTTGACCACCCTTTCCAGCAGTTGCACATCGGCATTCTCGCCCATCGGCTCATCACCATTACCCCTCATACCGATGGTTACGACGTCCTCGGTGTGTTTCATCCGCTGTACACCTTCTTTCCAGAATTGGTCAAGTTCCTCCTTATTGGTGTCATAGTTCCATGCTCCATGGCTCTTATCCCGGGTCCATTCCTTATGGGCTTTCGCCATTGGTTCATGATGGCTCGTGCCCATCATGACGCCCATGTCGTCAGCAGTCTGCATATTGAGCGGGTCATCGGCATAGAACGCAGAATTCCACATGGCCGGCCACATATAATTCCCCCTGAGTCGGAGCACCAGTTCAAAAACCCGTGCATAAAACTCATGGTTATAGACGCCTCCATAGAATTGATCCACCCATCCACTGAGGCACGGTGCCTCATCGTTGAGGAAAATTCCTCTGTATCTAACAGCCGGTTCCCCATCGGTGAAGACTCCATTTTTCAGGAACACCTGATTCTGTTTCCTAACAGGAGCATCCGCCCAATCATACCAAGGACTGACTCCAAGCTGTTCGGAGAGTTCATAAACTCCATAAATTGTTCCTCTCTTATCGGAACCAGCAATGACCAGTTTGCCATTAGAGAAGGTGATGAGAAACTTTTCCCTTTTTCCCTCAATCTGCTTTTTGTCGAGCACCTTTTTCTTAAAAAAAGGATCAATAGCTTTTGATTTGCCGACAGTCCCCACGACAATCGGCAAGTCAGCCCTTCCCATGACTTTATTCAAGTCTTTTTTCAGGTTCTCCACTGCGATATGAACCCCTTTAAAGTCGTTCTTATCGGTAACGATATCGCCATGCAGCTTTGAAAAGCACACTGAATTCGCCTGTTCTCCAAAGAAAACGAAGCGATCGGCAGCCATCATCAGGTTCGCGACAGCAAAAGCCAAAACAAAAAACGTCGTAATTTTTTTCATATAGCAAAATTACGACGTTTTACGCAAAGAAACTTTATGTTATATTCCCAAATTTTCTTTATATGTTACATTCTCAAAATCGTTTAAAAAATCAAGAATGGGAATGATTGTCATTCTGCTTGTCCAACGAGCAGGAACGCCCCATTCTTAGGCATTTCGACGGCAAACTCACCTTTTTTCAATTTGATGGTGTTGCAGGCACCATTGAGGTCTTTGTCGTCCGTGTAAGCTGTCAGTTGCACATTCTTAGCAAACATAGGCAGACTGATTTTTTGCTTCACGGCCTGGTCCTGCGCATTGACGCCAGCCACATACCATTTACCAGCGCTTTTACGCGCCATAATAATATATTTTCCAGGATATCCATCAATGAACTTGACCTCATCCCAGTTGACCGGCACATCCTTCATGAACTGCACGGCCCATTGTGGTGCATCCTCAAGGTTGTTTGGTGCAAGCGCGAAATGCTGCACACTGCTTTGGAAGAGAACAGCCGTAGCCAATGCGAAGACATCGCTTGTGCGTCTGTAAGTTCCACTCTTGTTGTCGGCATTATAGCGTTTGTTCAGCGTGCTTCCGCCAAAGTCCATTGAACCGACGGTGTTTCTGATGAACGGATGAATCGCTGCATTGGTAGCCTCAGCATCGCAAGCCCCCTGTCCGAAATGGAGGTTTTCGGAAGCCAGCACCGCTTCTGACGCGACGTAGTTAGGATACATTCTTTCCCATCCTCTCGGGAGTGTGCATCCATGGAAAATGACTTGAATACCAAAATCGTTGGCATCGGTGAGTATATCCTCATAGAGCTGCATCATCTGCTGCTTGTCGCCTCCGAAGAAATCTACTTTGATACCAAGAATCCCGTTTTTCTGCATCCATGCCATCTCTTTTCTTCGAGGGGCTGATTTATCCATCTTGTCGCGTGGAGACTGTGGTGCGTCATTCCACTGTCCGTTGGAATTATACCAAAGGAAAATGCCCACCCCTTTTGAACGTCCATATTCAGCAAGCTGTTCCATGCGGTCGTATCCAATCTGCTGGTCCCAGAGTGCATCGATAAGCACTGATCGATAGCCCATAGCCGCAGCAAAATCGATATATCGTTTCTGCTCATCGAAATTGCAGCTTGAGTCCATACCGATAATCCAAGACCATGTACCCTTACCGTAGGTATAGTCCTTGGACGGTGCATATTTGGGTTTCACCAAATCGTTTGCCACAGTAGTCTCGACAATCGGTGCAAGAGTCGTACCGATTGTGATGGTTCTCCACGGTGTGTCGAACGGCAAAGAAACAGCAGCTGTGGTGGTACCGGCACCATTCATTTCGCCAGCTTGTGGAAATCCTATTTTATAGGCATTAGCATTTTCATTGAGAAGTCGGCACGCCACATAAGCTCCATCCGTTCCCGTCTCACTGACTAAAATCCATCCTTTATCCGCATTTTTGAAGAGACAAGGAAAAGAATAGCCCTCTCCCCATCCATTCTTTCCCATCGGCTCATCGAGTGAATAGGAAGTCTCATAGCTTGGTGATGTCCTTGCGAAACCTCCCATAGGTTTGGACTGAGGGCAAAGGAACGTAGTGGTGTTCTCTGGGAACACGAATCCAGAAGCCTCTCCTTCCACAACTGCAGCCAAGGTACCTCTCTTTGGATAAATATGATATTTGAAAGCAACATCGCGCTCAGTGAGTCTGAAAACCACATCCATGGCCTTCTTTCCATCTTTATCAAAAGAGCATACGGCTTCAGTGGCATTATAGACCACATGGCTCTGCTTGATTGTCTTCAAATCGTATTCATCACTCACGGTTTTCACCTGACAATCAGTGAGGCTGAGTCCTTTAGTCAGATCCGCACAATTCAGCTTCACTCCCAGAGGTGAAGATTTCAGGAACTCCACCCCATTCAACTGAACTTTATAAGCTGGTGAGCCGTTTTCGTCAGAGACTTGCACAACGATGTTACCCTGAGGACTTTGAATAGTTTTTTCAGTGGCATGCACCATTTGAAGCACGCATGCCATCAAAGAGAACAAAAGTAATCTTTTCATAAAATCAATAAGTATTATTACAATTTAGTCATGCAAATTTAAGTAAAAATACTCATATATCGCAGATTGACGTTACATAATTTTCCCGTGATGTAACATAATGTCAAAAAGATACCAAAGCCACAACATTATTAGCATATTTTACAATTCATAATTCGAATTTTGTTCGTAAATTTGCATAGACACTAGAATGCATGTGTTTAACCCAAATCGTCATTAAGACAAAATGAGTTAGGAACGATTCGAGTTTAAAAACTAGATAACATGAAGAGCTATTTACTAACTATCACCTTCCTTTGGAGCATAGCATTCCATCTATCAGCTTCCCCAGAAAAGCTTCGGGAGAAGATTTGTTTTGACTATGACTGGAAATTCCACCTGACCATGGAGAAGGGAGCAGAGCAGCAAGCTGGCCCACGTCTTCAGACCGCCATCAACGGATGGGAAGATGTTCAGCTTCCCCACGACTGGAGCATCCACATGATTCCAGACTCCCGTCTGACAGGTTGTAACGGTCATCTACGCGGTGGCAAAGGAGAATACCGCAAGACCTTTCATCTTCCGAAGTCAGACAAAGGGCGATGCATCTCCATCGTTTTTGACGGCATATACAACCGCAGCAATGTATATGTGAACGGCCAGCATCTTGGTTTCCGTCCTTACGGTTTTTGCCAGATTATTTACGACATGACACCTTATATAAAATATGGTGAGGATAATGAAATCTACGTGACTGTGGATAATCCCTCCGACAACGACCATATTGCCCGCTGGTACACAGGCAGCGGCATATACCGCCATGCCTGGCT
>OMUD01000248.1 GCA_900314125.1 uncultured Prevotellaceae bacterium
CAAGCGCACCTGATATGGCATTTAATCTGCAAATTTACGAAGAAATTACCAATCTGCAAAAAAATATAACCGAAACTGAATTCCATACAAAACTTAATCTCACTTTTTATCATAAATATGATAATTGATTCAAATTCAAAATTCCCATAATCGTTTAATTCGAAATAATTCGGTAAATTCGTAGTTTTGTCAAATTCAATTCGCGTCGGAATTGAAATAAACAATGTCATTTATGAGTTTATTTAAAAAATAATGATTATATTTGCAATGTATTACATTCAATTAAAGATAATAGTTCATAATATGGCACGTCCTATCAGAGAAACTCCAATCCTCACGGGCAAAGATGCTGAACGTTTTATGCAACGTATGGAACAGGTCGAAAGCCGGAACAAAGAAGAGCGTGAGGCTATTCGCAAGAAATTCCAAGAGAGAGTAGAAAAAGCAAAAAAAATGATTACTTTCTGTTGGTGATTTAATGAATGTTGTCCCTCTTGGCCATAGCCTCAATATCGATGATTTTGACTGTGGCGATAACGACTTGAATAAATTTCTTTCTGAAGATGCTTTTGATTTTCAGGAGAAAAGAATTGCTAATACCTTTGTCCTGGAAGATAGTGGAAAAATTGTTGCATACTTTTGTTTGTTAAACGACAAGATCAGTCGCTTGGAAATAACAAACAGTAGATGGCGCAAAATTAAAGATGTTCATCCGACATTTCGAGTGATGCGACAGTCATGTAGGGCATATAGCCTGAGAGTGAAATACCGGTTATCCCTAAATCCGTATGCATTACGTTTCATTACTTTTATCTTGTTATTGATACCCTCTACTTTTCCCGTTGAGATATGAGAATCATACCATGCCAATATGCCTCTCCTGTGAGCGAGTAATGTTGCGGCTATCCTCATGAGCTGTGGAATCTTGCTTTCTCTGGCCTGCTTTACCCAATCATCAAGTACGGCTTCTGCTTCTTCCTTGCTTATCTGCGACCATGTTTCTCTGAGTTGTTCCTCCAGATAGTAGGCCTTCGAGAGTGGCTCGTTCATGGCAAGGGCATTGTCAAGTCTCGTCTTATGCTGTTGGTCAAAGATATCCTCTCCATTTCCCAGGAGTAGGTATCTTGTTCCCTTGAGGACTTTACGTTTGTTGACATCCTTCTCCATTGCATACACCTTTCTTCTTATGTCATCCAGATGATCATTCATCAACTTTACGACATGAAAATGATCGAAGACATGCACGGCACCGGGACAGTTCTCAAGGACAGAGGCGATGAAGGCGACAGACAGATCTGTAGCAACATGCTCAATCTTCACCTTATGTCGCTTGACTCTCTTCCAGAACTTGTCAAGTGCGTCAACTCCCTTTCCGTCACCCACATAGAGAATCCTTCCCGTGTCAAGATCTACGACAATGGTCTTGTATATGTGACCTTTCCTCACAGCAAACTCATCAATGCCGATGTTCACTACTCCTTTCAGGGAAGGCGGACTATAGTGGCGCTCAAGATAGATGGAGTGAATCTCCTTTACTGTGTCCCATGACACATTAAGGTGGTTGGCAACATCCTGCAATGTCATGCCGCGGAGTAATTCTACCACATACTTTGCAAAGCGATGGGTGTATGAGCGGTTACCTGTGGCAAATGGTATATTCTCCTGCTGGTCAAAGTCGCACTCTTCATTCTTGCATTTGTAGCGTTGTACCTTCATGCGGATTATCACTTGCTTTCCACCTATGGGAAGACCGATAAAGTCTCTGAAACGGTACTCATTCTTGACTAAATGGCGCTTTCCGCACTTCGGGCATACGGATAATCGATTTTTGCTTTGGACATGTAGGATAATTGTATTACCTTTGTACTCGATTCCTGAGCACTTATGGTCATATAGACCCCATGCATGATATAGAAAACTGCTGTTCATCATTGTACATTTGTTTGTCGCTATTCAAATATACAAAATGTTCAGCGGTTTTCTTCCTTTTTAAAATACTTCTTTCAATCTATCACTCGAAATGTCGGATGAACCAAATAAAGGACATTGAATCCTTCATTCATTAGACTCTGCTTCCACATCCTTACAAATGTGGTCTTTCCGCTACCCCATTCGCCATCTATAGAAAAAACGCAGCCGTTATTCTGACAGATTACTTTTGTTAGAATATGCGCATATCGTTGCCTGTCAAGTTTGCAGTTCTCAAAAGGATTGTCCTTATTGATTGTTGGTTCTACTAATTTACAAATCATAATGCATTCTCTAATTAACCATAGTATTCTTTTCTCTTGCACACACATTGGACAATGGTACACTATCGTGTCGTAATATCCTTTTATTCCTAATCAATATACGAAAGTAGGGACATTTCCCATTAATGCATAAATCCCTGCCATCATCACCTTTGCGGAATTTGACAATCTCGAATTGCTCAGGATTATATTTATGCAAAAAAGTGATAGGTACTCCCATTAATCCTGCATAGTCTTTGGGGATATCTTGTGTTTTATTCACATTTATGCCATCACAATTATCATAAGTCGGATAGGCTTCCTCATTGCCATAATAGCATTTGGTAAGAATAATGTCATCATGGCGTTGTTTAAGTTCTAAATTAGTAAGCCATAAACAACCATTTGTAGCAATTATGGTTTGACCTTCTTTATTCACACTTATTTCTGTTCCATATTGCTGATAATGACTTGGAACTATAAATCCAGAAATCCCACGTCCAAGATTTACCCCTAACCAAGCTTTATTCCCTTGTATCAATGCAAAAATTTCCTTGTAGGTAATAGCATTGACATTGCCAATAACAAGAAACTGTTTATTGTATCTTACTATTTGAGCAATAAATTCGCGGAACAAAGAGAATGGAGGATTAGTTACTACAACGTCAGATTGTAATAACAAATCCACACATTCCTTACTGCGAAAGTCACCATTCCCATGGAAATGACCAATCACCATATTTGCATCTGAACCATCGTATTCACAATAGTAAGGCCTTTCATCAACTTGCATTTGAAAGAGATTATTTGATTGCTCTTTATAGAATGAAGCAATGAGTTTACGAAGACCTAACCTATGAAAATTCTCCTTGAAGAATCGGAAAAAGTTACTTACTTTTGGGTCGTCACAATTACAATACACAATCTTGCCAGAGAAGCAATTAGGATAATACTGCAACTCCCGCTCGATGTCACAAAGTTGTGTGTAGAACTCATCACTCTTTGATTTCTTTGCCTTTTGAAGAAGGTTATTTGTTGCTTTTCTCACCATCAATTACCCTTTCATTTGATTCCATAAGTCTCTACCTAACATTTGAAGTGATGTTTCTGCAACCTCAAACATTATCTCAAACATTTTTTGTCTATCCCAACTTCTACCATTGCCTTGTGTATATATAGAAGCTGCCTGCAACATGATAGTTTTATCTTCGTGTTGCACAAATTTGTTTTTGCATAAGTTTGTATTTATTGGCATACCATAGTTGGCAGCGGTCAGCCGATCCAACCTGTTAAGCATACCAGAATTATATTCCAATGTAACGACTCTCCCGTCAGGTCTTGTAACATGGACTGTTTCAGTTAAGAAATTTGAACCTTCCAAAAATAGCACGTATGGGAAATGAGATTCAGAAAGCATAAAATTGGCGATTTCAGAGATGTTTTTGTGAGAACGCTCAATAGCATTTCCGGCAGCCATAAGATCCTGATCTTTCTTTGTTCCAACCAATTCTCCTTTTTCAATATTCTCAATATCTTTACCTTGATGTTTTGCCTCAGAGACTAATACAACTCGCCATTTGTTATTGTCGTCCTGCACCTCAATTATACCACCATCAGGAATAATGCTCGCATTTTCGACAAATAGTGTCTGTCCAAGATATTTGTCGACTTTTTGTAATGCCTCATTTATCTCTTTCTTTTCAATGCTCTGACGATACCTAAATGTTAGGTTTGGGTACTTATGCTCTAAAGCACTTTTTACTACATGAGAAACATCCCCTGTAGTCTTATCGTGTTTCTTCGCTTCTAAACCAAATATACCGATGACACCTTGACTTTCTCTGTGCTGTGTCGTCAGTCTTGTTGATTGATTCTTCTTTGCCATATTATTTTTCTATTATTATTCGTTGTTTATATCAATAAAATCACTTAATGGACGTATTTTTGCCCGATAAGTATTAATTCTTTCTTTAAGGCTGCTACGCATCTTATAATTTAGATGTTTGCTATTGTCAAATTTTAACACTATGTAGTAGGCAGCATGTGAGGGAGTGAATCCGTATTTTTCCAGTGTCTCTTTCGTCCATATCTGAAAACACCCCTTCTGTTTTAATTTAAACAATTGGCAATCTTCTCCGCCTGTATGAAGCAAGACATACCCCATACGTTCAAAACCAGGAGTTACACATAAGGAACCATCTGTTTCACCTGCACGCAGATAGCAAATACCATTGTCAATCATTTTAGCCTTTGTGTCAGGTTTTGCATGATTAACTATCACTGTGATTTCATAAGGATTTTCAGCAATCATTTTTTGCATCTTTATCCAACGCAAGGGATTTTCAATGTCAATCTTTCTTCGTTTGCCTAAGTCAAGATAATCTGAACATTGATCAATTCCTATAAACTCTCTCTCCAAAAGATTGGCTGCTATACCTGTGGTACAACTGCCAGCAAAAGGGTCTAAAATTACTTCTCCTGCTTTTGTTGAAGCAAGCAAGATTCGATAAAGCAAGCGCAGCGGCTTCTGAGTTGGATGTTTCCCGCATGTTTTTTCCCACGTCCCAACGGTAGGAAGGTTCCAAACGTCAGGCATTAAGACACCACCATTCAGTTGTTTCATTAACTCATAATTAAAGAAATGTTTTAACTTCGGGTTCTTTCTTGCCCATATGATATATTCAGAAGAAAAGTTGAAATGTAAATCACCCCATGTTGGTGTCGGATCAGTCTTATGCCAAGTAACAATATTGATAATATGGAAACCAGCTTGTTTCAGGCACTTTTCAACAGAATATATGTTGTGAAAAGTTCCACACACCCATATTGTCCCATTATCTTTCAAAATGGGCTTACAGGCATCTATCCATTCTTGATTAAACTTATCTATAGATTCAATATTGTCTGCTTTATCCCAATCTCCTTTATTGACAGACACAATACGTCTCCCCTGTATTTTCTTACCGCCATTCGACAAAAAATAGGGAGGGTCTGCAAATATCATGTCAACTGTTCCTGTTAGTTGATTTAATACTTGCTTCGTATCTCCGTGCAACAGAGTAAAAGTCTTATCTTCTGATTGGTAATATATCATAATTTTCTATTACTTGCTTCTATTTTTTTCAAAAACTCATCAATAGGAATATTCTCATTTATTTCGTATGGCCTTAAATGCAAAGTGTCTATTTTAGCGAGATGTTTTTTAAAATAATCTCTTAATGAATCATCTGCATCAACCATTATTGAATGACGATTTTCCTCAATACATACTCTGCCAGTCGTACCAGAACCGGCAAAGCAATCCAATACTATCGAACCTTCGTATGAAAGAGATTTAATAAATCTTCTAATAATCTCTGCCGGCTTCTGTGTTGGGTGACCAACTCTTTCAGCAGAGTTCCCATTGAGACGACATATTTCCCAAACGTTGGTAGGATTTTTTCCTCCTTCTATGTTTTCGGGGATAAGTCGTTTATCTTTTAATGCAGCCTTCTTTGCTTCGTCATCGTATGGGACTCTAACAGAATCAAGGTCAAAGAAATATTTTTTTGTCTTTGATAACCAAATAGCTTCTTCATGTCGATTAGCAAAATAACGATGAGCACTCATTCCGTTTTTATAATGCCATACTATAAGATTAACAAGTCTTAATTTTGTATTATGACGAGCATAATGTAGAATTTCCAACAAATCGCCTTGTTTTAGGTCTTGGAACTGAAAACCGCCAAAGATAACACAATTACCATTGTCAGACATTACTCGATATATTTCATCAATCCATTGCTTTGCCCACTCCAAATAGTTCGGATATGAGTCCCAATAATCAATATCAAGATTGTATGGAGGGTCAATTAGTACCAATTGGACAGATGCGTCTGGCAAAGTCTTCAAAAAACTTATGGCATCTTGAATATATAGTGCATGGTAGGTTTTTGCGACTTCATTTGCACAAATCGCAGAACTATGCAACACACCATCACGATGTTGTTGAACAAGTGTGCGCAAACCACTATTGTAATGAGACCTATTAGCCATTATTCAAAATTTCATTTATCAAATCTTTGGGACTAACGGATAGCAAACTTGCTATTTGAAGCAGCTGTTCTAAAGAAGGTTGGGATTTGTTTTGAGCCCACCTGCTTATTGTTATCTCCGACTTTCCCATTTGCTCAGCCAACCAACGGTTTGTTTTATTCTGCTCAGCTAAGGCAACTTTTATTCTATTTATGGAATGCTTAACCATACACTTCTGAATTTGGGTGCAAAGATAACAAAAAAGGATGAATGTTTATCATAAAATGATAAATAATTATCTATTTAAATTAAAATAAGTGCTTTTTGCATACAAGAATGCATTTATATATGGTCATTGTACATTTGTTTGTCGCTATTCAAATATACAAAATGTTCAGCGGTTTTCTTCCTTTTTAAAATACTTCTTTCAACCTATCACTCGAAATGTCGGATGACCCAAAAATTATTGGGGCGCATTTTATCATGAATTATAAAGCAAGACGGAGGCCGATATTAGAAAGATGGAGGTTTGGGTCGCAATTGTTACGGTAAGAAACACGACATCTCCACATCCCGTCATCCCATGCGCCACCACGAACAACACGGTATAAACCTGAGGAGCCACCCAAAGGATTAGATAGAGTCTCACTACTATATTTATCATACCAGTCCTGACACCATTCACCTACATTACCAGACATGTCATAAATTCCCAGCTCGTTCGGTTTTTTATTAGCTACATCATGAGTTTCTTTTTCACTAAACCAAGCCACATCAATTGCTGAATTACTGCCAGAGTAAAGGTGTTCTTTGCTTTTATTGCCACCTCTCGCTGCATATTCCCATTCAGCTTCAGTTGGCAGACGGAAATTCTGACCGGTCAGCATTTTCAATTTATCTAAAAATAACTGGCATTCAAACCAAGATATTTTTTCCACAGGGCGTAAATTTCCTTCGAAAAATGATTGATTGAATCCCATTACTGCTTGCCATAATTCCTGTGTTACCACAGTCTGTCCAATATTATAGGAGGAAAGTGCAACACGATGGGTGGGGAATTCATCTTTCCATGGGGAAAAATCTATCTGCTCCTTGGTCGCGCCCATTGTAAAAGTTCCTCCTATAACTTGAACCATTGTGAAAGAAACTCCGTTTACAGTAAATTTACTTGTATTGAGTTCTCCCATCTTGATTGGTGCATATATAGTTTTATTGCTATCTTCCAATTTCGTCTGCTCATTGATTGGCTGCTTCCCTTGAAAGTCAAAGTTGGCAATCTGCAAAATTTCATCAACATTCTGCGGCCGTCTAATGTATATAGGTTGCATCATGCTAATAATCAAATTACGCATAACTTGAGAAACGTCATCTGAAAAAGAAAAAGCTTTTTCCTGTTCTATGTCGATGTCATCTCGAAGGGGCGGTCGTTTATCAGTAATAAGATTATATAAAGTTGCACCTAATGCATAAAAATCCGTCCAAGGTCCCCAATGATCATAATTACCATTAATTTGTTCGGAAGGTGCATAACCAGGTGTCTGAGCTATTGCTGAAGCTGTGACTGTTTTTCCATTGTCTAGATCTGTCTGCTTGCTTGCTCCAAAATCAATCAAAGTGCACTTTCCTTGGTTATCCATCATGATATTTCCCGGTTTAATGTCCATGTGCCATAATTTTTGAGCATGAATGCACTTTAAGGCGTCACACATCTGCAATAGAATTCTCTTGCACTGATTCTCATTAAATGAATGTCCCTGCTGCTTCATAAGCTTATTTAGAGAGTTGCCTTCAATGAAATCCATTACATAATATACCGTATTGTTCTCTTCAAACATATCATGAACACGAACTATATGTTCGTTTTGTATACTATAGAGTCTCTGTGCCTCTTTTTTAAATTTTCTTTTTGCAGTCTCGAAAATATCATTCATGGCAGAATTACTTATCTCTACAGATAATGAATCGTCTGCTCGATGATTAATTCCAGACATATAGAATTCCTTAATGGCACATTTCGCTTCAAAAACCGTATTGATTGCCTCGTATGTATTCCCAAATCCTCCAGAAGCAAGGTGGCAAACGATTTTATACTTACCATGATTGAGAAATGTTCCGACTTTTAAAAGATTATCAGTCTTATCCATAAGATTTGAATAGTTAGTTTTTGCAAATATAAGAAATTTATTAGACTTCGTTAAATAACTTGTCTTTTATTAAAATATTACAATGTTTTTTTTTGCAATAAATCTCACTTTTATCATAAATATGATAATTATAAACATGATAATACCTCTAATTCCCGATTCCCATTTTTTGTTTAATTCGTAAT
>OMUD01000136.1 GCA_900314125.1 uncultured Prevotellaceae bacterium
TTTCTAAGGCGCTTCAGGATGGGCTTGAACCAACGACCCCCTGATTAACAGTCAGGTGCTCTAACCAACTGAGCTACTGAAGCAGGTTCTATTGTCTCTCTTTCCGAAAAACTTGCGCAAAGTTAAGCAGTTTGAACGAAACATCCAAACTTATCAGCAAAAAAATGTCATAATCTCGAAAAAAAAGTCATTGACGACTATGGTATCTTTGCTCTGGTGGATAATGGAATGATGAAGGAAAAACCTTCTTTAATAAATGAATCACGTGGGGAAACAGACCGACTGAAATCTGATCCTCATCTTTTTACCTACTCACAACTTCACGTTTTCACGTTTATAAACCGTTGGCGACACCTTGTGAACATACATGAAATATCTTCTGAAGGTGGAGAGGGAATTGAAACCGGATTTCTCTGCAATCACTTCCAATGTAAGGTTTGTGTTCAACAGCAATTGAGTTGCAAAGTCAAGCCTTAACGAATTGATGAAATCAAAAAATGTTTTTTTAAGCTCATGATTGATGTAATTCGAAAGATACGTACGGTTCGTTCCGACCTTCAGAGCCAAATCGGTCAATGTAAGCTTTGGATTCAGATAGATCTGCTCCTCATAAATACACTCTTCAAAACGCTTAATAAAATTATATGCCATCCGAAATGTCTAGGGGTTAATTAGTAATGAATCAGCCTACAATTACGTACCAAAATGCAAACCGAATATCTGATTTTTTGCAAAAGTAAGCAAAAAAGAATTGCTTTTTCAAGAATAACAGAATGAAAAAATGTCAAATCGTAAAAATCAGTGTTTCTTTTACTTATTGAGTTGCTTTTTATGAATGGATATGTAATATTCTTGTATAATAATACGCAGTTGTAATCTGAGCATGACATTTATCTGAACATTCTCCATAATAAATGTCATAGTCCGACATTTTTGAAATGAAATTGAAAAGGCTCTCTGTATATATATAAGATTGAAAGTAACGGATAAAGTTGTGTGGTTTTTTCATCGGTTTTTTTTAACTTTGCAAAAAAAATAAGCAAGAGGGATTATATGAGAGTTTTGATTGTGAACACATCCGAGAGGACAGGAGGTGCTGCCATTGCCGCCAACCGCCTTATGGAAGCGTTGAAAAACAACGGGGTGAAGGTCACCATGCTCGTGCGCGATAAGCAGACACCGCAAATAACCGTCTCTGCCACTGGAGCGAAATGGCTCATGGCCATCCGGTTCCTTTGGGAAAGACTTGTGATCTGGGCGGCCACAGGGTTCAACAAGAAGGACATCTGGCAGGTGGATATTGCGAATGTTGGAACCGACATCACAAAAACCGACGAGTTTAAGAAGGCGGATGTCATCCATCTCCATTGGGTCAATCAGGGATTCCTCTCGATGAAGGGACTCAAGAAAATCCTCAATTCAGGGAAGAGGGTTGTCATCACCCTCCACGACATGTGGTACTTCACCGGCATCTGTCATTATGCGGGCGAATGCGACCGTTTCAAAAGCCAGTGCCACGACTGTCCGCTTCTTAAGAAAAAGGTGCTTGGTGTGGATCTCGCCAAGAAAGTGTTCAAGAAAAAAGATCTTATTTACGACAATCCAAAACTCTCTTTCGTGGGATGCAGCCAGTGGATGAGACAGGAAGCGACCAATGCGGCTCTCATGCGGAGGCAGAAGGTGGTCAGCATCCCAAACACCATCAACACCAAGCTGTTCTGCCCGGCCGACAAGAAAAACGCAAGGAAGCGGATGGGACTGCCTGCCGACGGAAAACTGATCCTTTTCGGGTCTCAGCGCATCACCGACGAACGGAAAGGATTTGCATTCCTTGCTGAGGCATGCAGGTTCCTCCAGACTGAATATCCAGTGTTGGCGGGACAAATCACCGTCGTGGTGGTAGGGTCCAACTCATCTGAGGTGAAAAGCCACGTGCCGTTCAATGTAGTGGCGGTGGACTACGTTAGTGATGAACGCGATATGGTGGCGCTTTACAATGCCGTCGATATCTATGTCACACCGTCCTTGCAGGACAACCTGCCTAACACCATCATGGAGGCCATGGCTTGCGGAACTCCATGCGTGGGATTCAATGTGGGTGGAATACCGGAGATGATTGATCATCAGCACACAGGATATGTGGCACGCTACAAGGATGCCGAGGATTTTGCCAAGGGAATGGTGTGGACGCTTGATGAGCAAAACTACCAGCGGCTCAGCACCCAGTCACGCGAAAAGGTGAAACGCGACTACGACGAGAGTCACGTGGCAAGGCTTTATACCGAAGTCTATGAAGGAAGGAGATAGTGGTGGAATGAAGACGATCAGCATCATCACAGTCACATTCAATGCGGCGGACACCATCAAGCGGACGCTCGACAGCATCGCAGCCCAAACGTGCCGTGATTTTGAGCACGTCATCATTGATGGAGGCTCAACCGACGGAACAATGGAAGCTGTCAACGCTTATAAAGACGGGAACCCCGGCATCCAGGTTGTGGCAGTGAGCGAATCCGACAAGGGACTCTACGATGCCATGAACAAAGGATTGAAAAGAGCCACGGGCGAGTATGTGTGCTTCCTCAATGCAGGCGACAAACTCCATCAGCCACAAACCCTGCAACACATCGTGGAAAAGATTGCAGCCAGCTCGTCCAAGCCTGCCGTGGTCTATGGTGAGACCGACATCGTTGATGCCGACGGACGGTTTTTGCGCCACCGACGTCTGCAGGTGCCCGAAAAACTCACTTGGAAGTCCTTCCGGAAAGGAATGCTGGTGTGCCATCAGTCGTTCTATGCCTTGAGAACCATTGCTCCGGACTACGACCTCCAGTACCGCTTTTCTGCAGATTTCGACTGGTGCGTCAGGGTGATGAGGCAAGCGGAACAAGACAACATGATGCTGCTCAACATGGGAGAAGTGCTCACCGACTATCTCGCAGAGGGAATGACCACCCAGAACCATAAGGCATCGCTCAAGGAGCGGTTCAACATCATGGCGCATCACTATGGTTGGTTCTCTACCGTGCTCATGCACGCATGGTTCATGATCAGGTCGGTCATCAAGAAATAAAGAAATATTTGATTTTCAGGACAACATACACATAGCAAAAAAATGAACGTTACCATCGGACATATTTGCATGTTTCTTGCATGCGCCATCTGGGGGTTGATGGCGCCGCTGGGAAAAGATGCCATGACCCACGGGGTGGGAGGGCTGGAGATGGTCACCTTCCGTGTGGTGGGAGGAGCCGTCTGTTTCTGGATCGCTTCTCTTTTTGTCAAGCAGGAGAATGTGCGTCACAAGGACATGCTCCTGTTCTTCTTTGCAGCCATGCTCAGCATCGTGCTCAACCAGTGTTGCTACACCATCGGACTCTCCATCACGTCGCCTGTCAATGCCAGCATCATGACCACCATGATGCCGATTATCACCATGATTCTCGCTGCGCTCTTCCTTAAGGAACCTATCACGGGAAAGAAGGTTATGGGTGTGTTCTGCGGAGCAGTGGGTGCATTCCTCCTCATCACCACTGGTGCGCGAGTGGCAAGCGGAAACGGAGGGGTGCTGCTCGGCGATTTGCTCTGCCTTTCCGCACAGCTCTGCTTCGCTATCTATCTCACTGTGTTCAAGCATCTTATTCAGCGCTACACCGTCATCACCTGCATGAAGTGGATGATCACCTATGCGGCCATCGTCATCATGCCTATATCGTTCTCCAGGATGCAGCAGCTTCCATGGGCCGACATCCCGGCAAAAACGTGGTGGGAGACGGCGTTCGTGGTCGTAGGTGGCACGTTCCTGGCATATATCTTCATGATGCAGGGACAGAAAATCCTCAGACCCACCGTGGTGGCGATGTATAATTATGTGCAGCCCATTATCGCTTGCATTGTCAGCGTGGCCATCGGACTTGGCGTGTTCGGACTCTGGCAGGCACTCGCTGTGGTCCTTGTCTTCTTTGGCGTGTGGCTCGTCACACAGAGCAAGAGCAGGCGGGATTTGAAAAAGGAAAATCATAACAATAAGTAACAACCCATGACATTCGATTATCAGAATTTGCCTTTCGAGGCTTTCCCTAATTTCAAGGGAGGTGAGAAAACCATGTACGCCAAGATGTTTTTCGACGGGAAGGTGCGTATCCTCCGTGCCTATCTTGAGCCGGGGGCTTCCATCGGCTATCATCAGCACGGGGAAAATGCGGAAATCATCTACATCCTCTCCGGACACGGAACCGTCAACGAGGACGGAGTGGAACGACCGATTGAGGCGGGGCAGAGCACCTATTGTGAGAAAGGGCATTTCCATGCGCTCATCAACACGGGCGATGAAGACCTCCATTTCTTCGGAGTCGTGCCCGAACTCAGGTGAGCCCATCCCCATCACCCGGATGGCCAATCTAAAGTCTAACATCTATAGTCTAAAGTCTAAAAATGGTAGAAATTCAAGACACGCTGGTCTCTATGGACCTCTTCACTGAATGTTTCTCTTGCGACCTCCATGCGTGTGGGGGTGCATGCTGCGTGGAAGGAGATGCCGGAGCACCGCTCGACATCGACGAGATTCCTGATATGGAGGAAGCTTACGAGCTGCTTCACGATGAGCTCATGCCCGAAGCCTGTGAAGTGGTCGAACGGCAGGGAGTGGCATACATCGACCGCGAGGGGCAGATGGTCACCAGCATTGTCAATGGGAAAGACTGTGTTTTCGCTGTCAAGGCAGAAGACGGAACCACCCTTTGCGCCATCGACCGTGCTTACCGCGACGGACGCACTAAAATCCAGAAACCCCTCTCCTGCGAACTCTATCCAGTGCGCCTGGGGAAAGTAGGTGGCATGACAGCTGTCAATTATCACCGATGGGCCATCTGCGGTGGGGCGTGCAAGCTGGGACGGGAACTCAAACTCCCGCTCTTCCAGTTCCTCAAGCTGCCGCTCGTCAGGGCATTCGGACAGGAATGGTGGGACGAGTGCAATCTCGTCTATTCTGAACTCAAGAAGCAGGGCTATCTCGACAAATAACATCAAAACGGCCGCTCACACAATTTCAAGACAAAAAAGGAAATGCCAAACGATGGCATTTCCTCTTTTTTTGTCACCTATGCCGGAACGTC
>OMUD01000011.1 GCA_900314125.1 uncultured Prevotellaceae bacterium
ACATGCGGGTATTGCTCATGTCCCGTTGCACGACGCAAGATGCGTCGTCCCCACTTAACGTTCTGCTACATCATTGGGATTTACGGTAAAACGAGGGAGGTGGTTTTCTCTGACTATAAAACGAGGGAGGTGGTTTTCTTTAACGATAAAAAATGAAGGAGCTTGTTTCTCATACAATGGAAAAAAGGTTAGTTGTATATATTATCAAAGAAAAAAGGAAGGCAAATGAGATATGCCTTCCTTTTTTGATTATGTAAGTGGTTGATATGGATGCTTACTTGTTGCGTGCAAGGTTGTTGTAGCTTGCCATCACTCGGCGGTAGTAACCGTTGGTGGAAGCTTTGCGCTGCATGCACTTGAGGTCGCCAGAGTTCCAGAGTCGGATGGCCATTTCCATATTGCCCTCCTTGTTGTATTTCTCCTGGAAAATCACGAACATCTCGCGGCTCTTCTCGCGTGAATATCTGTCGTTGTAGGTGAATTTCTTCTTACCGATGATGTTGTTGCACTCGCGAACGAGGATTTCAGAGATCTGCATGCATCCAACCCATTTGCCGTTAGGAGAAACAGCTCTTGTATCGCCTCTACTTTCCACTTGCTCGATAGCGTCCATGATAGCGCCCCATTTTTTGTTCATCTCAGCAGAAACCTGAGCGTTAGCCGTTACACATGTCAACACAAAAGCAAAGATAAAAATCACTTTCTTCATATTTCATTTTTTTGCGTCGGACTCCGCATAAACATCCCGTTTAATCAATCATCAAAAATAAAATTGAAGATGAAATCCGACAAGATTATTAAAATATTTGTCACTTATAGGCGATATTTAAAGAAACAAACCTATAAAAATGTGGCAAACAATGAATTACCTAATTTAGTTATATCGATGCATTAAGGAATAAACCCATAAAAACCGGTTATTTTTCCTGTTTGCGATGCAAAGTTACGCAAAAAAACCGAGAAAAACAAGCCATTTTAACATCAGAGGGAATGTTTAAAGGTTTTTAAGATATCATTTTGCGTTAAAAACCAGTGGTTTAAACCAATTTGTTATTGCCTGGAATCCACTAATCATGGGCATTTCAGGAAATCAATAAGTGTAATTACTACAATCATGCGCATTAACTTTTCTTAACAAAAAAAAAGAACAGAGAGCGTTTCAACAACACACTCTCTGTAAATATCTCAAATCACTTATCTTAAAATGAAGATAATAAATGAAATCCATGATTGAAAGTTCAACCAATGCAATTATTGCAGAACATAGTGCACAGGTTCCGACTCATTATGCAGCCGGTCGAGTGCTGTGACCATGATGGTGTGCCCAGAGAAATCGCCTTGTAGTACCACAGCGTTGTTAGGGGTGATGGTAAGGATATTTGCTGGATTCTCAAGGTCGATAATTTGGTCGGCAGAGAAGTCGTAAACCACATACGCCACGGTCTTGTTCATTTGCTTGCGTGTGCGGTCCTTCTTCCAATAGAGCACCGTCTGCCCATCCTGTACTCTCATTTTTATTTTTTTCGGTTTTTTCGGAGCCTGGCTGTCGATGAACGTCATCTTAGGTTGCAAAGCCGGGTATTTGTGGTACACCTTCTCAAGAATTGTGCAATAATTGCTTGGGTTGTTCGCCACAGCGGCCGCATACCACTGGCAAGAGCCCTGGATGTTAGGCAGCCGGCGTTGGAGTTGATATTTCGCATCCATCTGATGGCGTGTGGAGTCGTTGGGATCCTGTCCCTTCACAGTCCGTTCCACATCCTGTCCGATGAATACAGGACGGTTGGAGCAGAAATCATTCCACCAATGGAGCAACACCCCATAATCCGCCGCCTTGGTTCCAAAATTCCAATACACCTGAGGGATGATATAGTCCACCCACCCCTCTTTCTGCCATTTCACTACGTCAGCATAGAGATCATCATAGTTCTGCAAACCACGTGTGGCACTTCCCCGCTCCGTGTTCTTCTCTGATGGGTCGTTGCGGTAGATTCCAAACGGTGATATACCAAACTTCACCCAAGGCTTTGTGTCGCGCACAAGCTGATGAAGGTCGCGGATGAGCATGTTGACATTGTCGCGTCTCCAATCGGCAATATTGGTGAATCCCCTGCTATCGCGCTCGAACCAAGCCTGATCATTGAATTTGAGTCCGGCTTCCGGATACGGATAGAAATAGTCGTCCATGTGGATTCCATCCACATCGTAATGCTGGAGGATGTCCTCCACTACCATGCAAGTGTACATTCTCGAAACTTCAAGTGCCGGATTGAGAATATAGAGGTCGCCATAAGGCACAATCCACTCTTTATGTTGCATTGCCAAGTGATTCGCCGCCAATGCTGTGGTTCCCTTAGTCTTCATTCGGTAGGGGTTGATCCAAGCATGGCATTCCATACCTCTTGCATGGCATTGCTCAATCATCCACTGCAGTGGGTCCCACCCATCGGCAGGTGCCTGCCCCTGAGTACCGGTGAGGTAGCGGCTCCACGGCTCATAGCTGGATTTATAGAGCGCGTCGCCTTCTGGTCTCACCTGGAACATGATGGCGTTGATCCGCGCCCGCTGGAGTACGTCGAGCTGTGACGAGAGCATATTTCTCACTTCCTCAGACGATTTTCCGAGATACATACCATTGACACACTGCATCCAAGCCCCGCGGAACTCGCGTTTCGGTTGGGTGGAACGAGTTGGGTTCTGCGCTGTGACACATCCTGCCATCAGCGAGAACAAAGCGAGAGCCATGACGGCGATAAAATTCTTCATACGTTGAATAAAAAGGTTTTATAAAAATATAGTTTATTCTAAAAAAACAGTCGATACTCCACCCTAATGTTTGCAAAAGGCCATGAAGGTGCATGAGAGAGGTGCTGTTTCATCAGAGGAAAGGTGTGAGCAGATGTCCGAACCACGCCACCCCTTTCTTCCACGCAGTCTTTTGGTTCCATTTTTCTTGGTCAAGAATGACCGAGCTTTTCTTGTCGTCCTCAAACATGTTCACCATCTCCATGGTGGTGGCATGGTCAAAGATGGCCATGTTGATTTCATAGTCATATCTCAGACTCCTGCTGTTGAGATTGGCTGAGCCGACAGTGCAGAACTCATCATCCACTGTCATGATTTTGGTATGGTGGAATCCGTTTTGGAACATATAGACCGTGGCACCTTTTTTTGCGAGTTGCCATGCCACATAATGCGTGGCATCGGGTGTGAGCGGAATATCACTCTTTTCCGACACCATGATCTGCACGTCCACCCCCCTCTTGATTGCCCGTTCAATCGCTTTGCGAACAGAACGCGTAGGCACAAAATAAGGGTTGATGATACGCACGTTTTTCTTTGCGTTGTCGAGCATGGAGACATAAAGCTGGCGTATGGCCTTGTTGCCCGTCCGCGGATGCCGGTCAACCACGGCAAGTCTCACGTTGCCCTCTTTTTCCGAATGCACAGGGAAATACTTTGCTCCCGACAGGAGGTAGCCCGTCTGCTTTGCCCACATCTGGACAAAAATATCGTGGAGGTCGTTGACCGCCGGTCCCTCAATCCTCATGTGCATGTCTCTCCACGGCCCGATGCCTTCCAGTCCCTCAATATAATAGTCCGCCACATTCATTCCGCCCGTATAGGCATGCATTCCGTCGATGACCACGATTTTCCGGTGGTCGCGTGGATAGATGTGGTTGACCCAGGGAAAGCGTATGGGATCAAACTTCTCAAGTTGTATGCCCAATGCGCTAATGGAGTCATGCTTCGCTCTTGAAAACGGCCTGTTGTTCGATGAATTGCCAAAAGCATCGTACATTACCCTCACTTCCACTCCGTCTTTCACTTTTTCATGGAGCAGAGAGATGAGGATGGCATTGATAGAGTCGTTTCTGAAATTGAAATACTCCATGTGTATGAAAGTCCTGGCTTGCTTGATATGCTGGAAAAGGTCCTCAAACTTGTCGTGTCCAGTCTTCAGGAAGGTGACCCTGTTGTTGTCGGAGAAGGGAAATCCGCAGGCTTTCAGGTCATTCTGTTCCGAGATTTCCGCATTGGCAGTGTCCTGCTTCTGAATACCACTTATACTTTGCGCTGCTGTCTCCACGACAGACAGGCAAAGCAAGCAGAGGAATATAGTCAAAATCTTTTTCATAAATCATCTTTCATTTGTTGAGCTCGCAGAGGCGCTGTGTCAGCATGGGCATCCAATCTTGGTTCTTCTCCACAAGCAGCCCATGTATTCCGATGCTTTCCGCCGCACGTATATTCTTCTCCCCATCGTCGAGGAACAGGGTTTCCTGCGGATTGATACCACTATCCTGAAGCATTTTCTGGAAGATTGTGACAGCCGGCTTATAATCCTTCATGTCGCAACTATAGAAAGTGCGGTGGAAATAATAGTCCAGCGGGTGTCCATCACCGCTGAAGTTGTCTGACTCCGCCCATTCCACGATAAACGGATTGGTGTTGCTGAGTAGGATAACCTGATATTGTTGCTTGAGCGTGAGCAGATTGTTGAGTCTGTGTATGTCCACGTTTTCCACATATCCCACCCATGCCCTTTGTGCTTGCTGGAATGATATCCGTGGTTCTTGGTCGCCGAAGATGTGTGATTGCTCCTGCGCCATGTCGGCAAGCTCCTTTAGGAACTGGTCAGTTGTGATGGACCCGTTTTCCAGCTGGAGGAAGATTCCCGTCTGTCCGTAGAGTCCCATTTGCTGTCGCGTGTCTTTGATTCCAAGTTGCTCAAACCGCTGCCAAGCCGTTTCCGGTGTCAAGGGAATGACCACACCTCCGAGGTCGAAGACAATATTTTTTATCATAATGAACGGGTTGTTATTCTGAAAAATCACCATTGTATGGGAGTCATCCCATGCTGTGTGAGGAAATGGTTGGTAAGGCTGAAATGATGGTTGCCAAAGAAGCCTCTATGGGCTGAGAGGGGCGATGGATGCGGCGACTTGAGCACCAGATGTCTGGTCGTGTCGATAAGCGGAGCCTTGCTTTGCGCATAGCTTCCCCAAAGGAGGAACACGACATGCTCTTTCCCGCTGCTGATGATGCTGATGACCTTATCGGTGAACTGCTCCCATCCGCGCCTTTGATGCGAGCCTGCCAGATGAGCCCTGACGGTGAGGGTGGCGTTAAGCAGCAACACGCCCTGCTTGGTCCATCTGGTCAAGTCACCCGACACAGGGATGTCGGTTCCCACGTCGTCTTTGATTTCCTTATATATATTGACCAGCGAAGGCGGAATCTTCACGCCGTCCGGCACAGAGAACGCCAATCCTTGCGCCTGCCCCGGCTCATGATACGGATCCTGCCCGAGAATGACCACTTTCAGTTGGTGGAACGGGCAGAGGTCGAAAGCCCTGAAGATGTTGCTCCCCTTTGGATAGACGGTGGTTTGTGCATATTCCGCTCTCACGAAATCCGTCAGCTGGCGGAAATAGTCCTGCTCAAACTCGCCTTGGAGCCTGCTCTTCCATGATTCCTCAATCCTGACATCCATAGGCTCAAGCATGATATTTAATGAGACCTGCCATCGGTGCCTGCAGCACCTCTCCCATCTTGAATCCCAGCTTATCAGCCGTTTCCCTGAGTTCGTTCTGATAGAACCATGCCACAGAGCCCGTGAAGCATACAGGCAGTTCAGGACAGTTGTAGAGGTTGACATTTCTCATGAAAAACTGTGTGAAGCAGTCGATGATGAAATCGTGGATTTCCGGTATGTCCCTATGCCGGGCACAGAAAGGAGAGAGGGAAGCCAGAAACCGACTCGGCATCGGTTCTCGGTAAACTTTCTGTATGATGGTCTGCGGGTCAAGTTTGGTCTCCTGTTCGAACAACAGGCATGTCTCCTCCGAGAACTGCTTCTTGAGGCAGTTTCCGACGAGCCGCTTGCCCATGTATGCCCCACTGCCCTCATCACCGAGTATGTATCCGAGTGGCGACACATTGTCGACGATATCCTCCCCATCATAATAGCAGGAGTTGGATCCCGTTCCGAGGATGCAGACGATGCCCGGCCGGTCGGCACAAAGTGCCCTTGCCGCCCCAAGCATATCGCTGAGTACGTTGATCCGAGCCTTGTTGTTCATCACGGTCCGTATGGCTGTAGCCACGACCGGTGCTTTTTCCTTGGTGCATCCAGCCCCATAGAAAAAAATCTCACCAATGCGCTCCACAATATCATCAAGTTGGACAGACTGTCCATACATCTCGAGCTGTGGAAGCAGTTCCTTCTGAATGACAGCCGCCATGTCCGCTTCATCCAATTGAAACGGATTGATGCCCTGAGTCGTGATGAGTTTGGCATGATGCTCATGTAGGAGGCACCATGCCGTCTTGGTTGAACCGCTGTCGGCTATCAGTATCATAAGTTATCGGGTGTGGTTTACTTCCTGAAAAGGGTTAGTGAAGAGCGTCAATCTTCCGAGAACTGCTTAATCCGCTGTTCTTCAGAAAGCTTGCAGATAAGGAGTGTGTCGTTGTTCTCAGCCACGATGCAGTTGTCGAGTCCCTGCACCACCACTTTCTTCTCCATGGCCGTATGGACGATGCAGTTGGTAGTTTCAAAGAGTTTGACATTCGGTCCCACGACAGCATTGCCGTTGGCGTCCTTCTTCATCAGCTGAATGAGTGAGCCCCAAGTTCCCACATCGCTCCAACCAAAATCAGCAGGCAACACAAAAATTTCCTCAGCTTTCTCGAGGATGGCATAGTCCACCGATATGCTCGGACATTTCGGAAATTCCCTGTCGATCCATTCCTGCTCATCTTTAGTTCCGAGCACCTGCTGCATGTTCTCAAAGATGTTGTTGATTTCAGGCGCATAGATGCGCATGGCGTTGACGATGGTGCTTACGCTCCAGATGAAGATTCCTGAGTTCCAGAAGAAGTCATCGTGGCGAATATATTCCTTGGCTGTCTCGAGATTAGGTTTCTCCTTGAAACTGTCGACTCTGAACATATTCTTGTTTTTGAGCGAAGGCGACGACATGTCGGCCTGTATGTATCCATAGCCCGTTTCCGGCCTTGACGGCTTCATACCAAGAGTGACGATGGCGTCCGACTGGCTTGTGAACGTGAGCGCCTGCTTGATGACCTCCTGAAAATGTTTCTGATTGACGATGAAATGGTCGCTAGGTGTGACCACGAGGTTGGCGTTTCTATCCGCCATTTTAATTCTCCACGCCACGTATGCGATGCATGGTGCTGTGTTTCGGCGACAAGGCTCGAGCAGCACGTTTGTCTCTGGCACTTCGGGCAGTTGCTCCCTGACGATGTCCTTATATTTCTGGCTTGTCACAATCCACACGTTTTCAGGTGGCACCACTCCCTCAAAGCGGTCGAACGTGAGTTGCAGGAAAGTTCTTCCGCAGCCCATCACATCAATAAACTGTTTTGGGAATTCCGTGGTGCTCATAGGCCAGAACCGGCTTCCGATTCCGCCTGCCATGATGACGAGATGATTGTGATTTGTAGCCATTTTCTTCAATAAATTTAGATGCAGTCAGTTTTTTTGTTTTGAAAATGCAAAGTTAACACATTTTAAGAAGAAAAAGAAAAAAGGGAAAAGAAAGTTCTTTCCCTTTTTAATAATTTGCACAAAAGTTGTTCCCAATTGCAAACAATCAGAATTTGAAATTCAGTTCCACATCGAAAAGGTTGTAGTTGTGGTTTTCAAGGTTGCGGTCATTGACCCTGGCATATTCCAGATTGATCATGAGGTTTTTGTTGAACCAGTAATCCGCACCAATTTCATAGTTAGTCTTGGCAGTTCCCCACTCCTTCCGGTCGCGATAAAGGTCATATCGTGCCTTGACATGACATTTATTCTTGATGACAGGCGCGATGCAGAGTGCATAGAATCCGTCGGCCTTGTCGCCAGCCTCCTCCACGGCTCCCCTGCCCTGACTGTGGATATATTCTGTTCTGAAAGTCCAGTCGTGATCTGCATATTCAGCCGAGAGGGCATAGCGGTTTTTCTCCACACTCTTGTCGTCGATGACGCGGCTTCCCGTCCATCCGAACGCACCAATCCTGAGTCCCTTGACCGGCATGACCCACAATCCTCCGATGATATCCTTCCGGTTGTCGGCATCCTTCCGGTTGATGCCCTCACCATTGAACACCCCGACCTGATAGTGGAGCAGTTCACGCCCAGCTGCATTCTTAAGGAAATCGCCTTGCAGCTGGAGGCCGATGTCCCTTCCGTTTGACGCATGTTCGCCCGTCCGGTCGCTGAATCCGGCAAGTTTTGTGACATTCTGGGAATAGGACATGAATCCTTGCGTGATGGGGTGCATCGGGTTTTCGAAAGTGAACGGGCGTTTGAACTGCCCGACCTTCACCTTAAGAAATGGTAGTTTCTGCCATTCCCCAAAAAGATCGACAAGTCTGGGAGAAGAGCCGAGCGTGGACGTGTTGCCATTGATTTGCATCTGCATTTTCCAATAGAAGTCGTTTGCAATGCGTCCTTCGAGGGCAAGCCTTGCAATCCTGAGATTGAAAGAGTTCTCGTGGTTTCCCTTCTTGTCGTTGGCCTGATACTGGAGCAT
>OMUD01000315.1 GCA_900314125.1 uncultured Prevotellaceae bacterium
CAAGGAAACAAAAATATCGGCACAGTAAACATAGGAAAACTTGCTGTCCACAAATTAAAATGTAGATGATGGAGATTTGTGGTAATTTTGTAATCGGTAAAACATTCTCATTTTAGAGACTATAAAAAGACTTACGATATGAAAAAGAAATGTCTGTTGACGATGATGGCTTTTGCGTTGGGCATGATGGCATTTGCATCTGGAATCGAACGCAATGGCAACAAAGTAGTGGTAACGGTTGACCATCCGTCTGCGGATGGTGCCAAGGTGGTGTGCCTGGAAGTGGTGAACGACCGCATCATCCGGGTGCGTGCCACGGCGGAATCTCAGTTGCCTGTCAAGCCATCCAGCCTGATGATTGTCCCTCAGTCGGTTGAACCAGAATTCACAGTTGAGGAGAATCCGCAGGAAATCACGGTGAAGGCCAAGAAGGTCAGTGCCGTTGTCAGAAGGAGTGATGGCCACATTGAGTTTTTTGACGGCGAGGGGAAGTCCCTGCTGTCTGAATTGCCCGATGGCGGCAAGACCTTTAAGCCTTTCACTGTTCCTGAGCGTGAGATTGGTGATGGCAAGTTGGCTGAAAACCACCGCCATGGCTGGACCTGGCACCTGCAGTTCGACAGCCCTTCCGATGAGGCGTTCTACGGACTGGGGCAGCATCAGTCGGAAGACTTCAATTATAAAGGAGTGAACGAGGAGCTGTTCCAATACAACACGAAGGTGAGTGTTCCCTTTGTGGTGAGCAACCGCAATTACGGCATCTTGTGGGATTCCTATTCTTACTGCCGTTGGGGCAATCCTGATGACTATCAGCAGTTGAACCGTGCCTTCAAGCTGTATGACAAGAGTGGTGTGGAAGGGGGACTCACCGGCACCTACATCGACCCTCAGGGCAAGGAGTTGGTGCGCCGTGAGGACAGCCTTTACTTTGAGTTTGCCGTTCCCGACCTGAACAAGTTCAAGGAAGGTCCTTGCGGCATCGACAACCTTCCGAAGGACATCAAGCTCGACGGAGCAAAAGTGACCTATGAAGGCTTTCTTGAGGCACCGGTTGACAATAATTACCACTTTATCTTATATTATGCCGGCTATATGCGCGTGTTGCTTGACGGGAAAGAAGTGGTTCCCGTGCGTTGGCGAACGGCATGGAATCCCAATGCCTGGAAATTTGAATATCCGCTGGTAAAAGGTAAGAAGACCCCAATCCGCATCGAGTGGGAGCCCGACGGGGGTGAGTCGTATTGCGGACTGCGTGCCGCCACCCCTCGCACAGAAGAGGAGCAGGGTCGATTGAGCATTTGGAGTGAGATGTCGCAGGACATGGACTATTATTTCATTTCCGGAGGAAATTTGGACGAGGTGATCAGTGGCTACCGCACACTGACCGGTAAGGCTCCGGTGTATCCGAAGTGGGTGTTGGGTTATTGGCAGAGCCGTGAGCGCTACAAGACCCAGCAGGAAATTGAGGAGACACTCGGTGAGTTCCGCAAGCGTCATATTCCTGTTGACAACATTGTTCAGGACTGGAACTATTGGAAACTGGAATCGTGGGGCGACCACACGTTTGAGAAAGAGCGTTTCCCAAATCCACAGCAGATGCTCGACAATGTGCACAAGCAGCATGGTCGCTTCATGATCAGTGTGTGGCCGAAATTCTACGACACCGTTGAAAACTATAAAGAGTTGGATCGCCATGGCTGGATCTACCATCAGGCGGTGACCGACTCCATCCTCGACTGGCTGGGCTTCATGGGCTCTTTCTATGATGCCTACGACCCAGAGGCCCGTAAGGTGTTCTGGCGCCAGATGGATGAGAATCTGTATTCAAAATATAAATTTGGCATTGATGCCTGGTGGATGGATGCCAGCGAGCCGAATGTGCGCGACTGCACCCCGATGTGGTATCGCAAGGCGCTCAGTGGTCCTACGGCTCTTGGTTCTTCCACAGAATATTTCAATGCCTACAGCATCGTGAATGCCGATGCCATCTACAATGGTCAGCGTTCCGTCAACCCGAACCAGCGGGTGTTCTTGCTCACCCGTAGCGGATTTGCCGGTGAGCAGCGTTACAGCACTGCCACATGGAGCGGCGACATCGGCACGCGCTGGGAGGACATGCGTGCCCAGATGACTGCCGGTTTGAACTACAGCCTGGCTGGCCTTCCTTTCTGGGGCATGGACCAGGGTGGATTCTCTGTGGAGAAGCGTTATGCCTCAGCGCAGCAGATATTTGACAAGACTGGTGTGGAGAATGCCGACCTGACGGAATGGCGTGAGCTGCAGACCCGCTGGAACCAGTTCGGATGCTTTATCCCGCTTTACCGCGCCCATGGGCAGTGGCCGCTTCGTGAGCCTTGGAACATAGCCCCTGCAGGTCATCCAGCCTATGAGACCATCCTTTATTATGACCGCTTACGCTACCGCCTGATGCCGTACCTCTATTCCATGGCTGGTTGGGTGCATCTGAAGGACTACACCATGATGCGCGGATTGGTGATGGATTTCAACGGCGACAAGGAAGTGGAGAACATTCCAGACCAGTGGATGTTCGGTCCTTCGCTGATGGCTTGCCCGGTGGGTTACTACAAGGCCCGCAGCCGTGAGGTATATTTCCCGAAACAATGTGGATGGTACGATCTCTACAGCGGCCGTCACCAGCAGGGTGGGCAGCGTGTGACGGTTGACGCCCCATACGAACGCATCCCTGTGTTCGTGCCAGAAGGTGCGATCATTCCGTTCGGTCCGTCAATGGAATGGAGCGACGAGAAACCTGCCGACCGAATCACTCTCTATGTCTATGCTGGTCGTGACGGCAGCTTTGAACTTTATGAGGATGAGGGCACGAACTATAACTATGAGAAAGGAGCTTACAGCACCATCCGATTCTCGTATGACGACAAAAAACATACACTGACGATAGGTACCCGAGAGGGCCAGTTCAATGGTATGCTCCAAAGCCGTCAGTTCAACATCGTGTACGTCACTCCACAGTCTGCCCGTGCGCTTGACTTGGAGAAAGTTCAGGGCAAGCAGGTGACCTACACCGGCAAGCAGCTGAAAGTGAAGCTGTAAGAACCATATCCACATCACCCTTTAAAAAAGTGGTGAATATGTTGACTATCTAAAAACATCTGATTATGTCCACACTCCATAAGCTCATTCCTTTCCTGCTGCTGTTTTTTGCAGGAAGCGCAACCTTAGATGCCCGTGAGCGCGTGAATTTTGATGACGACTGGCTGTTCTGCCTGGCCGATTCTGCGTCTATGTCCGCTCCCGGCTATCAGGATGGTTCTTGGCGTCGGTTGAACCTGCCTCACGATTGGTCGATTGAAAGCGATTTTCTGGTTTCCGCTCCCGCCGGTTCCGGTGGTGGTGCCTTACCTGGAGGAGTGGGGTGGTATCGCAAGCATTTCACTTGTCAGAAAGAGACGGGAAAACGCTATTACATTCAGTTTGACGGCGTCTATCAGAATTCCACGGTCTATCTCAATGGGAAAGCCTTGGGCACGCGCCCCTACGGTTTCATCTCTTTTGAGTATGAGTTGACCGACCTTTTGATCGACGGTGAAAACGTACTGGCAGTGCGTGTGGACAATGGTCAGCAGCCCAACTGCCGTTGGTACAGCGGTTCAGGCATTTACCGTCATGTCCATCTGCTAACCACCTCTAACGTTCATGTGGCGCAGTGGGGAAGTTTCGTGAGGAGCAAACTCAGTGGAGACGGTAAGACGGCTGAGATGTCCATTGACATCGAGGTGGAGAACGCCACGTCAGCCACTAAAATTGAGCACGAGGTGCAAGATGCCTCGGGCAGAACTGTTGTCACGACAAAGAAAAGCAGTGTCAGCGAAAAAGACGGCAAGCGTGTTTACGCTTCTTCGGTCACGTTGAAACATCCAGAGTTGTGGTCTGTGACCCGTCCATACCGCTACAAGGTATTTACGAAAGTGTATGAAGGGAAAGAATTAGTGGATGCCTATGAAACCCTCACGGGTATCCGTCAGTTTGAATTCAATGCTGATCAAGGCTTTTCGCTTAATGGTGAACGGATGAAGATCAATGGCGTGTGCATGCATCACGACCTCGGCTGTCTGGGCGCAGCGGTGAATGATGATGCGTTGCGCCGCCAGCTTCGTTCGTTAAAAGAGATGGGCTGCAACGCAATCCGTATGACACACAACCCTCCAGCCCCCGAATTGCTGGACATGTGCGATGAGATGGGCTTTATCGTGATGGATGAGGCTTTCGACATGTGGCACAAGAAAAAGACGAAATATGACTATTCCATGTATTTCGATCAGTGGTTTGAGCGTGATTTGACCGACTTCATCCGCCGCGACCGCAATCATCCTTCTATTTTTGTCTGGAGCACTGGAAATGAGGTGCTGGAGCAGTGGAGCTCTGGAGAGGGTGAGGACCTGACGATAGAGCAGGCTAACCTCATCCTGAATTTCGGTCATGATGCCTCCACATTGAGCACTGGTGATGAAAAGAGCACCAACACGCTGTTGGCAGAGCGTCTGGCAGAATTGGTCCGCTCTCTTGACCCTACGCGTCCTATAACAGCAGGCTGCAATGAGCCGAATCCCAACAACCACCTGTTCAAAGGCAATGCGGTTGATATCATCGGCTATAACTACCACAATCAGAATGTGAAGGATGTTCCAAAAAACTTTCCAGGAAAGCCGTTCCTTTTCACGGAGAGCAACTCCGCCATCCAGACCCGTGGTTACTATGTGTTCCCTTCCGACGAGGAAATAGTGGCTCCGAAGGAGTGGTGGATACCTTACACAGACCCTTCGTTCATGTGTTCGGCATACGACAACTGCCGTGTGTCGTGGGGCAACCATCATGAGGAGACCTGGGACTTGATCAAACACAATGACTTTGTGGCCGGTCAGTTTATTTGGACCGGCTGGGACTATATCGGTGAACCCACGCCTTACGGTTTTCCTGCCCGCAGCAGCTATTTCGGCATAGTGGACTTGGCTGGCTTTCCGAAAGATTCCTATTATTTCTACCAGAGCGAATGGACCGACAAGGATGTTCTCCATCTTTTCCCTCATTGGAACTGGATTAAGGGACAGCCGGTTGACCTTTGGTGCTATTATAACCATGCCGACGAGGTGGAATTGTATGTCAACGGCCGTTCACAG
This sequence comes from uncultured Prevotellaceae bacterium, assembly GCA_900314125.1. Lineage (GTDB taxonomy): Bacteria > Bacteroidota > Bacteroidia > Bacteroidales > Bacteroidaceae > UBA3839. The sequence continues at coordinate 5,157 of OMUD01000315.1, forward strand.
GGCGTAAAGCGCAAGGAAAGCGACCATCAGTATCATGTGATGTGGCGCGTGGCGTTTGAACCAGGCGAAGTGAAGGTGGTGGCACGAAAGAATGGGGCAGAGGTGGGAGCCAAGACCATCCGTACCGCTGGCGCTCCCCATCATGTGCGCCTCACGTCTGACCGCAGTTCGATGCCAGCCGATGGAAAAAGTCTCACGTTCGTGACCGTGGAGGTGGTGGACAAGGACGGCAATCTCTGTCCGAATGCGGAGAACCAACTTTATTTCGAGCTGGAGGGTGATGCCACCATTGCCGGTGTTGACAATGGCAGCCAGACCTCAATGGAACGTTTCAAGGCCAACCACCGTAAGGCGTTCTTTGGCAAGTGTCTTGTGGTGGTGCAGTCAGGCAAGAGAGCAGGGACCGTCACCTTACATGTCCGCTCAGCCGACCTGGAAGAATCATCGGTGCAACTGACAACTGACTAA